>JAPLUH010000132.1 GCA_026397675.1 Verrucomicrobiota bacterium | reverse complement strand
CTGGATCACCAACATCCACAACCCCTCCATCGAGGTGCACACGGTCGAGGGAGGGCTCAACACGGGTGCGGCCGTGATTCTGGCCGCGGGCGGAGGGCATCGGACGCTGAACGTGGGTTCAGAAAGTGCGGACTTCGTGCCCTATTTCCACCAATACGGGGTCAGCACCATTATCTTGCGCAACCGCCTGCGGGCCGACGGCTACTATGTCCAGAAGCACGCGGTGAATGACGCCCTTCAGGCCATCCGGCTGGTTCGCGCCCACGCGGCGCGTTGGAACATCGACCCCAAACGCATTGGCATCATGGGCTTCTCGGCAGGCGCTGAACTGTCAGCGCCCGCCGCCCTGTTCTACCCGGAATTCGATCGCACCCAGACCAATGGAGTGTTTGGCAACATCTCCGCGCGCCCTGACTTCACTGTGCTGGTCTATCCGGGGCCTTCCCCCTTCGCCCGCGGAGCGCATCCCGAAATCCCCATAAATGTTCCGCCAGCATTTGTTACCTGCCCGAGCTCAGGAGACCGCAGCCATGCCATTTGGGCCCTGGAATATTACGACGCCATGCTCAGGGCCGGTGTTCCCAATGTAGAGATGCACTTGTATGGCCATGGTCGTCATCCGGGCGAAGCCCTTCCGGACGGTTCCCGAATGTCGGCAGGCCTTGCTGATCGCAATGGCATCCCTTTCGGCAAATGGCAGGACCGCTTCATCGACTGGTTCCGCGACTGCGGTTTTCTCCAGAAACCCGGATTGGAAACCCGCGCCGCCCGCGAATCGGCCGCCTTCGCCCAACCGACGCGCAAATAGGCCTGCGACCATTTTCTTGGCATCGAGGGTCGGCTGCGACCAGCATTCACCCACGGCGCGCCTTGGGGATCTTGGTCCCTGAGGTTCAGCCGAATGTGATCGTTTTATTTTCAACACCATGAGCACACCTTCAAGCCAGTTCTCTCACGTCGTCATTTTCTGGACCGACCCCGCCAACCCCACAGCCGCCGATGAACTCATTGCCGGAGGCGAGAAGTACCTGAAGCCGATCCCGGGCGTGATCCAATTTCACATGGGCCGGATGGTGGGCAGCCCCCGTCCCGTGGTGGACCAATCTTATCAGGTGGCCCTAAACCTGATCTTCCCCAGCAAGCAGGCCCAAGATGAGTACCAGATTCATCCGGAACATTTGAAGTTCGTCGAACATTGCCGCGCTCTGTGGCAGAAGGTCACGGTATACGATTTCGCCTAAATCGGTCTGACGATCTAAAGACTGAATCTAAATAGGGGGCGCAGCGAGGGTTTTACGCTGCCGCCCCCTTTTTGCCGCTCTACTGGGCTGCAAATGACCCTGCGCCGGCAGCGGTATAGGTACACCCACTGAGCTGTGCTTCACTGAGGCTCAGGCAACAGCAAATCCATCACGGTATATCTGGTAACCTGTGGTTGGTTGGGAATGACTTTCAACCTCTGCTCGATCACCACAGTGCTCGGAGCCGAAGCAGCGCTGAAGTCAAAGAACCGTACCTCACTGCTCTTCAACCAAGCAGCCGCCTTGAAACTAAGACCGCAGGCCGCAATGAACCCATTCCGATCCAGCGTGGGGTGCTGAGGATTGGCCAGACGGTAAGGGGTGTACTTGCGCTGGATCTCTTCCTGAAACGCAGGCGCTTCGATTTCGCCACTCAATTGACGGGCCTTCTTTAAGGCTTTGAGGGCCGCCGGGGCCATCATCGTCATGAGAACGCCGATGATCCCCATGACACACAGCAACTCGATGAGCGTTACGCCCAAACCCTGCCCTGAGCTTTGCCAAGACCCACCCCGTCTCTTTTGAGAAATCCGAGGTTGCACCTTCATGGAATCCGAACCGGCTTAGTTCGTCTTGAGCACCTCGATAAAGGCCTCCTGCGGGATGTCCACTGAACCGACGGACTTCATGCGCTTCTTGCCCTCGCGCTGCTTCTCCAGAAGCTTGCGCTTACGGCTGATGTCGCCGCCATAGCACTTGGCCGTTACGTCCTTGCGCATGGCGCTAATGGACTCACGAGAAACGATTTTGCTACCAATGGCTGCCTGAATGGCGATCTGGAACTGCTGCCTCGGAATGACGTCCTTGAGCTTGGCTGCCAAGTTGCGCCCCCGGGCCTCAGCCTTGGATCGATGAACCAGACTGGAGAAGGCTTCCATCACCTCACCATTAACCATCATGTCCAGTTTCACCATGTCACTGGCTTCCAATCCATCCGGTTCATAATCCATCGACCCGTAGCCTCGGGTGATGGATTTGATGCGGTCGTGGAAGTCGATGAGGATTTCGTTCATCGGGATCCGGCAGGTCAGCATCACACGCCGCGTGTCGAGGGTTTCGGTGTTCTTAATGAACCCGCGCTTCTCGGAAATCAGCCCCATGATGTCGCCCAGGTTCTCACCCGGAGTAATAACGAAGGCCTTCACGATGGGCTCCATGACGGTCTCGATGTAGGTGACGTCGGGCATGAAGGCGGGATTGTCCACCTGCTTGATCGTCCCATCGGTCATGTGGACCTGATACACCACGCTCGGGTAGGTCGCGATGATGTCCATGTCGAACTCGCGGCGGAGGCGTTCCTGAACGATCTCCATGTGGAGAAGTCCGAGGAAACCGCACCGGAGTCCGAAACCCAACGCTGCCGAGCTTTCAGTCTGGAAGGTCAGGGCTGAGTCGTTCAACTGCAGCTTGGCGATGCTGACCTTAAGCCCCTCGTAGTCGGCCGTGTTAATCGGGTAGATGCCCGAGAACACCATCGGATGGATCTCTTGAAAGCCGGGGAGCTCGGTCGAGGGATTGCGCGGATCGGTGATGGTATCACCCACCTTCACTTCGCGCGGGGTCTTAATATTGGCCGTGATGTAGCCGGTCTCGCCCACCGTCAATTCATCTCGGGTGTACGGCTTGGGATTGAAGGAGCCAACCTCTT
This sequence comes from Verrucomicrobiota bacterium, assembly GCA_026397675.1. GTDB lineage: Bacteria > Verrucomicrobiota > Verrucomicrobiia > Limisphaerales > UBA9464 > SXXZ01. Next base: position 4,344 of record JAPLUH010000132.1, on the reverse strand, counting down.
TAATTTCCACTGTCCGCCCCGAGTGCAGCAACTTGACCATCATGCCCGGCTTCAGGGTCCCGTTGGTCACTCGAACCAAGATCACCACACCTTTGTAAGTGTCGAAGTAGCTGTCGAAAATCAACGCCTGGAACGATTTTGCCTCGGTTGGCTTCGGTGCAGGCAAACGATGAACGATTGCTTCCAGAATGTCTGAAATACCAATGCCTTCCTTAGCACTGGCTAAGATGGCGTCCTCAGCTGGAATGGCCAAAATCTCCTCCAACTGCTGCTTGGCCATCGGAATATTGGCATGCGGCAGGTCGATCTTGTTAATGATCGGAATGATCGTCAGGCCCTGCTTCATGGCCAGATGCACATTGGCCACGGTCTGAGCTTCCACGCCTTGAGCCGCATCGATGATGACCAGAGCTCCTTCGCAGGCACTCAGGGAACGGCTGACCTCGTAGGCAAAGTCGACATGTCCAGGCGTGTCGATCAGGTTCAGCTCATAGCGTTCTCCATTCTTGGCCACGTAGTACATCGTAACCGGATGGGCCTTGATGGTGATGCCCCGCTCCTTCTCCAAGTCCATCGCATCCAAGTGCTGTGCTTGGAGCGTCCGATCTTCGACAGTCCCCGTCGTCTGGAGCAATCGGTCCGACAGGGTGGTCTTCCCGTGGTCGATGTGGGCGATGATGCTGAAATTTCGAATGTGTGCGGGGTCCATCGTGGTGCAGAACCGAAGGGAAGCGGTCGAACCTTTTTGAGTCCGATCCTTCTCCGCTACGGGAGCGGGCAACATACCGGGCAAGCTCTATTTGGAAAGCCCAACATTGGCCCAAGACGGACTGGGCCCGACGGACTGGATCCCACTGACTAAGAGGACTTAGCCCTACCACCAGAGGGTTTCCCCATCCGTATTCAGTGGCCGTCCGAAGTATTGGCCAATCCGAGTCGTTTCCACCCCTCTGAACCCAGGCCACGGACGGTCTCCAAGTTCCGGGCCACGATGGTCGCGGCATCCTCGCCACTGCTCACGGCCCGTTCGACGGAGGCCCCTCGCAAAAGGTGAAGCATTGGAAAGGGTGAGCGGTTGGTGAAATGACTCATGTCGCCAGGATCTTCACCAGCGAACTGATATCGGGGGTGGAAGCTGGCGATTTGAAAGACTCCCTCCAGGTTCATTCGGGAGAGCAGCGCATCGGCCTCACCCAGAAACTCGTTGTAGTCGAGAAACTCCTGAAGCACGCGTGGGTGAATGAGCAAGGTTGTCTCGATCTTCGAAGGCTCGGTGGCCAGCAACTCCAGCAGGGCGGCCTCCAATTCGCCCAACAGGGCTTCCGGCGTCACCGCCTCTGTGACTCGGAAGGCGATCCGATTTCGAACGTATTCAGCCCGGGCGAACGGACAAAGATTCAAGCCGATCACGGCCCGTTCTAACCAGAGACGGGTGTCGGCGATGACCTGGGCCTCGCCTGGGGGCAAGGCCTGAGGGAATTGGCCTTCTGATGGCTCACCTGAGTGTCCTGAAGGGGCCATCGGATTCATCGGTTGGCGGATTCGATCCGGTACAGAGAACGGTCGGTCCGGAGGAAGATCGATCGCCCCACCACCGCGGGCGTGGCCATGATCTTGCCTGCTACTGTGTTCGTAGCGACGGGATGAAATTGTCGCCCCGGCTCGATAACCATCACGCTTCCTTCTCGACTAGGCAGGTAGATCCGACCTCCAGCGTACAGCGGCGAGGCATTGTGATTGCCGCCCAAGCGCTCCCGAAACTGCTCAGCCCCGGTGCGAGCATCGAGGCAGGTGAAGAAGCCTCCGGAGTCCGACACAAAGTACAATTCCTCTCCCACCAGCAAGAGCGAGGGCATGGTCGGAGCTCCCTTCGAATACTTCCACCGGTGAACCGGCTGGGGCTGGGCGTCCAGTTGGATGGCGTGAATCTCCGGCTTCATGAAGCCAGTGCTGAGGTACATCGTGCCACCGCCAAAGACAGCGCGTGACGAGAGGGAGAAGCCCAATTGCCCGTAGCGGACCTTCCAGAGTTCGCGCCCGCTCGCCGGATCGTAGCCATACAGCCAATCGGCTCCCTGGGAGATGAATTGATCACGTCCTCCCAGCTTTACGATGGCCGGCGTAGCGTAGGATTTCTTGAGTTGCGGATTGTCGGCCAATTCCCCGGAACGAGGCGTCTGCCAGACCAACCGACCGGTTGCCGTGTCTAGCGCCACGACCGATTGGCTGTCGCTGCCATCGAGGTGAAAGATCAACCGGTTCTTCCACAAAATTGGAGAACTGCCGGGCCCGTTCTCGTGCATGATATGAAGGCTGGTGTTGGTCCAGAGAATCTTTCCGGAGCGGGTGTCCAAACAGGCCGTACCGAAGGTGCCGAAGTGAAAATAGGCGCGGCCCGATTCCAAGACCGGAGTGGGCGAAGCATAACTGTTGAGCTCGTGAACCCATTGAGGCTCCTGCACGGAAAACAGGCGGACATCCCTCAAAAGTTTACCCGTGTTGCGGTCCACGCAAAGGGCATGCAAATCAACTTTTTGCAGAAGAACTAACGGTTGGTCTGCGGTGTTGGCGCTCAGGCGCCGCTTTACGTCCTCGGCTTTGGCCGCCGTCTCGTGAGCCGTCGTGAGCCAAATTTGGTTCCCATCAATCACCGGGGAGGACCAACCGCGACCTGGAATCGAGGTCTTCCAAACGACGCCTTCGGTCTCGCTCCATCGGGTCGGCGGATGGGCTTTCATAGCGGCATGCCCCTGCCCGCCTGGCCCACGCCATTCGGGCCATTCTGGAGTGGCTGCCCATGCGGCGACGGCTCCGAGCAAGACTATCAGGCCGTTGACCTTAAAAAGAGGGTTCATCAATGGATGGCAGCCATGGTTTTTCGAATACTCCCCCACGACCGCTACCGGAACGATAAGGCCGATGGTCGCTCTAAATAAATACGTGACCTCAGAAAAATACGGCAGCCACCCTCGCCCAGGGACTCGAAGGCGCCGTGTAAGTCGGCCCCGGGTCTTACACGAGCGCGCTGAAGTTTCGCCCCCCCCATCAGTCGGGTGTTACTCGCGCTGGCTTTCCACACAAGTCGGTGGTAGGAAATCCCCCGAAGTAACGCCTCCCTGAGGAGCGTTTCCCCGTTCATGGCCACCAAAGTCATCCGCAAAAAGGCGATCGGCGTCGATCCCGTCGAGCCCGCAGTCACCCCGCCGACCCACGATGCTGCTGACACCGCATTCCTCACCAAGCCCAAGCTGACCTCCAAGTCCAAGAAACGGGATATTCCCGAGGGTTTGTGGAGCAAGTGCCCTAAATGTGAGGGTTTGATTTACGACAAGGATCTAGACGACAATCTCAAGGTTTGTCCGAAGTGCAGCTACCACTTCAAGATCGGTTCCCGGGAGCGCATCCATTCCATGGTGGAAACGTGTTCCTTCGAGGAAATGGACGCTTCAATGGAAAGCGTGGACATCCTCAAGTTCACGGGAGCAGCCAGTTACGAGGCCAAGCTCGCCGCCTATCGAAAAAAGATGTCCATGCTTAAAGACGCCGTGGTCACCGGTGTCGGCATGCTCGGCACGCACCGGGTGGCTCTGGGTGTTATGGATTTTCAATTCCTCGGCGGCTCTATGGGCTCGGTGGTGGGAGAAAAGCTCACCCGACTGATCGAGACCGCGACCGATCGAGGTATTCCCCTGATCATCGTTTCCACCAGCGGTGGAGCTCGCATGTATGAGGGTATGTTCAGTCTGATGCAGATGGCCAAGACCTGCGGAGCCCTCGCCTACCTCGCTAAACAGCGGTTGCCTTACATTAGCGTTCTGACGGATCCCACCACCGCCGGCGTCATGGCCAGCTACGCCAGTGTTGGAGACCTCATCGTAGCAGAACCGGGAGCTACTATTGGTTTTGCCGGCCGACGCGTGGTCGAGGCCACTACCCAGTCAGAACTGCCTCCGGACTTCCAGACGGCCGAGTTCCTCATGAAACACGGCATGATCGACGCGATTATCTCCCGCCTCGAAATGAAGTCCCGCCTGAGCACCTACCTCGACTTCATGATGTCGGGCCGTCGGGCCGCCTGAGGGGCTGGTCTGAGCGATCCCGCATTAGAAATCAGTCAAGGATCGATCAGAAAAGGGGGGGCTTTAACGGGGTCTACCCCGAATGGCAGTTAGATAGCGACCAATGTTTTTGGGGTGTTCTGATGTGAGGTTGGTTTGCGGTAGCGGTTCTGGTGGCGGATCTCTTGGAATTCGCGTCGGTGGCAATTGAGCAGTTGGTAGGGCTTTGGTCTTCGTTTCAGGGCTCTGGGCTCCCGTCGGTCTGGGCGTTCTGGGACCGCATCTT
>JAPLUH010000380.1 GCA_026397675.1 Verrucomicrobiota bacterium | reverse complement strand
TTGTCTCCTCCGGCATTTTCAAATCCCCCACAGCCTCCGAAGAAAAGTCCTCCATGACCCCATCGCGGGCGGCTGAGAGAGCCGTTTCGAATGGCTGTCCGCCGCTGCCTGAAGCGGATTGACGGATTATTTCTGGAACCCACCCGTTGGCCTCCCCTGCATCAGTCAGACCGCGCTGCCACGGAAGGTCCTTCTTGGCGGCCGGTTCAGACATCGGGGTCACGGTCTCCGGCATAGCCCCAGGGCTCGCGATCGACCGCCAACGTCCCGCAGCCGCAGAACCCCATCGGAGCAGACCGTCTTGGGGAGCCTCACTCGAACCGGTGATCCATTGGACACTCGACGCCGAAGGCAACTCCCCGGAGAGCTCTATCGAGGCAGCGAGCGCGGACGGCGGTTCCCCAGTCAGGGCGGCGCTGCCAACGGAATATGGGAACGGCGAGGGCGAGGTTTTCCAGTCGCTCCGCGAGCCCCGCGACACTGGGCTCATGGGTCTGGTCGTATCAGGCCGCGGGATCTCTTGAGCAACGCGTTGCCACCCACTCTCCGGCCCCTGTCCCTGAAATCGTGGGGCAACTGCACTTGTTTCCCGAGTCGTCGTGTCCGCGGCGACGGGCGTTGTCGACACTTGCGTCGTTTCCTTTCCAGTACGAACCCACTCGGCAGGCTGCCGCAAGAAAGCGGGTTGTGCTGAGGGTTTTCCGCCCGATGAGGGGCTCTGCGGGAGTGGGGTAAGGGAGATCCCATGCCCGGCCTGAGGAGAGAGCATGCGCCCGGAGGGATCGAGCGTGCTTGAGGGCTCCGAGCCCTCTGAAGAACCCGGTGCAGGCGAGGACTGCGCCTCCGAGGGCATCACCTGGGGAATCCAAGGGGGTGAGGTCCCTGGAACTGGAACCCAAGTGGGCATCCATCCATTCTCGGAGATCCGCAGGCTCGACTCACCGGAGGCAACTTCTTCGGTTGGGTCCTCCTTCGATTCATGATTTGCCCCGAAAGACGGCTCGGAATCGCCAGCACTCTTCGGAGTTGGGCAATCGCCCCATCGCTGGCCCCAGCGAGCTGTATGGGATAGAGCGAGCGATGGGCGTAAGTCGGAACCTACGGGTGATTCCACTGCCCTAAACCTTTGGTTTGAAAACCTGCAGTTCTCGATGGCCGGAACAGGGTAAACCTCGCCGTTGACCACCCACCCGGAAGACTCTGACACCTGGACCGGAAGCACAACCAACGCCGCTTCGCTAGCGGATGAGGGCGGCTGGAGAACACCATCACCGTGCATCGATGTCAGTGCTCCCGTGACCATTGACGCAAACAAGGACTCGCCTTCGGAACGTTCCGGAACCACGAGAGCTCCGACTCCTCCCACCGCAGCGACGGTTGGAAGCAGCGGCGTCTCCGCACCCATCGGACTGAGAGCAGTCATGACTTCTTGCCGGTGGGTACCAGTCGCAGTTTATCCGATAAGGCCGCTGCCAGTTTTGCCCCTTGGGCACCGGCTTTGGCCAAGGCATCGAGAATGGATGCATTCTGATCGTCCTTCATCTGGCTCATGACCTTCACAACGAACTTTTCGTCCAACTCCGCAAAAACCTTTGCAACACTGGAGGGCTCCATCCCGGCATAAGTCTTGGCCAATCGCTTCACATTGATGGCTTCGTCGTCCTGAATCCGGAGGACTTGGCGATCAATGTCATCGCGCAGACGGGCCACCGACTGAGTCACGGACGCGAGTTCAGCCCGTTCGGCCACTAACCGTTGGCCCAACTCGTCCAAATCCTTCTGACGAGTCCGAAACGAATTACTCGTTTGCTTGAGGTACTCGATGAGGAACTCGACGTCCGTGTTGTAGTATTTCCACGAGGGAGTCGTTCCATTGAGTTCATCCGCCGTCTTTTCGGCGAGAGGAGCCCCTGAAACACCGGCTGATTCCTCAACCCTTGCAGCCTTAGATATCGGTGAGGGCGCAGGCGGCTTATATCCCTTGAGAATCAAGGCTGCGGTGACAGCCAAATACAGCAGCGCACCAATCAGTGATCCGACGAGCGGAATAGCGATGGATTTCACAAGTTTTTAGAGGTTCCAAGGGCGGCGAAATCGACCGGTCGTCGTCGCAAAGCCATTTCATCGAGATTCTTCTGATCTTCCCTCAACTGTTCACGTTGGTGGTCGACCAACTCCTTAGCGCAGAATTTTTCGACCACATCACGGTCACGACGGCTGAGCAGGACTGCCTGAAGTGACGCGGCAGCCGCAGAAGTGGCCTCAACGACCCGCTGACGGCTCTCGTGACACCGTTGTTCCAGCAACAGTCGGTACCCGTCCTGTTGTACGAGCCGAGAAGCCGGGCCTCCGCGCATCAAATCCGTCTGAAATTCCTGCTGGTGACCCAACAAGGCTCCGAGGCTCTCCTGAAACTGCGCTTCGGCCGCTTGACGGTTGCGAACGGCACGAGCGTGAACTTGAAGCGCTTCCTCTTCGCGACGTTGTCGAAGCTCTCTGAGGGCGGTGACTCGGGATCGAAATCGTTTCATCGGGATCGAAGCGGATTTTTTGAAATCAAGGTACTCACGAAGATTTGCCTCCGTTCACGGCCGATTGAAGACCCACCCAGGCCTGGGCAGGCGTCACGCCCTGGTCGACTCCCTGCCGGAGAAAAGTCTCCAGGGGTTCCTTCAGGCGAATGGCAGCATCAATGGCTGGATTAGAGCCGGCCGCATAGGCACCCAGGCTGATCAAGTCCGCGTTTCGCTTGTAGTTGGAGAGATGTTCACGAGCCTGCCCTGCCAGACGGAGCTGCTCCTCGGAGCATAAATCCTGGGTAAGACGGCTAATGCTCTGGAGCACATCGATGGCCGGATAGTGGTTCTGTTGCGCCAGCATACGGTCGAGCACGATATGCCCGTCGAGGATGCCGCGAACGGTGTCTGCCACCGGCTCGTTCATGTCGTCTCCCTCGACCAAGACTGTGAAGAACGCAGTGATGGCCCCGCTCTGTCCTGAGCCGGCCCGTTCAAGCAACTGAGGCAGGAGAGCAAAGACGCTGGGAGTATAACCGCGGGTGGCAGGTGGCTCACCTACCGCCAGTCCAATTTCCCGCTGAGCCATGGCAAAACGAGTCACCGAATCCATCATCAGAAGGACTGATTTTCCCTGGTCCCTAAAATACTCGGCGATGGCCATGGCCGAGTAGGCACCCTTGAGGCGCATCAATGCGGGCTCATTGGAGGTTGCCACCACGATCACCGATTTGGCTCGCCCTTCTTCCGAGAGATCCTTCTCCAAGAATTCGCGCACCTCACGACCGCGCTCACCGATCAAAGCGATGACATTGACGTCTGCCTCAGCTCGGGCCGCCATCATGCCCAGGAGCGTTGATTTTCCGACGCCCGATCCAGCGAATATTCCCAGACGCTGCCCTCGGCCGACAGGGATGAGCGTATCGAGCGCCTTGATACCGGTACCAAAGACCTCGCGGATCCGGCGGCGCTGCAAGGGATGAGGTGGTGGCGCCATACATGGGGCCCGGAATACCGGCCTCACGGGTGGGAGCCCATCGATGGGTTCTCCCAGTCCATTGAGAACGCGACCCAGCAGATCCAACCCCACAGGAACCTCCAAGGGGTGACCCAGGGCAACGACCTCGGACCCGGGATGAATACCATGTGTCTCCGCCAGGGGCATGAGAAGCACCCGGCCCTGACGAAAGCCCACCACTTCGGCTAACGCGTTACCATTCTTGTGAGTCCCCTCGATTCGACAAAGTTCTCCCACGGCACAAAGAGGGCCCTCGCTCTCGATCACCAAGCCGATGAGTTGAACGACACGTCCACGATTCTCGACCACACGAGTGCTGCGCACCCGCTCCAATATGCCTCCCAATCGTTGACCCGGCGATGTGCCCGAAGAATTCATGATTCCATCGATTGCCGCAGCAGTTCGAGCTTCACCTCTCGGCGGGCGTCCACTGTTCCAAAATCGGTGTACACCAGGCAGCCCCCACGCCCGACCTCCGAAGAGACTTCGAAGCGAATACGCTCGCCTCCGAGTTCCTTGAGCAGGACGGGGCTATTGACCCCTTCAATGAGTACCAGGTCTTCGGCGTGGAGCTGCACCCGGACACGACCCGTTTGGCGGAGCGATGCCAGCGCCTCCTCTAAGGTCGCCTCAATTAGGCTAGGAGTGATCTCAACACTATTGACGACCTTGCGGGCCGTCTCCCAAGCGATGCTGATGAGCGCCTGCTCGCAGTCCCGCACCACCTGAGGAATAACGTTCTCGAACTGGACGAAGAGACGATTCTGGAGATGGCGCAAATCGGCACGCTGTTGAACAAGCTGCTCACTCAGAGCTCTTTCACCATCCGCGACACCTCGGGCGTAGGCATCCTCCTCCCGCAAGCGCCATTTGCGCTCCAATTCCGAGAGCGAGACCTTGATGACTTGGACCTCGCGGAGGGCTTCGACAAAAGCGACCGGGATCGCATTGAGTTTGGGTTGCATAATCAGGATGAGCTGAGTCCTTCGTTGTCGGCCTCGGATTTGCGAACCAGCTCGATGATGCGCATCTGGGCTGCCTCGATGTCGCGCAACTTGAGCGGGCCCATGAAACTCATCTCTTCCTGCACCGTTTCGGCGGCACGCTTGGACACCGCGCTGAGAAGCGCTCCCTTGAGCGAATCGCTCGCCGTCTTGAGAGCGACCGCCAGATCGCGCAAATCCACCTCGCGCAGCACCCGTTGGAGAACCGGGGTATCCAGAGTGGCCACATCCTCGAAGGTGAACATCTTCTGGCGAATTTGCTGACCGAGCTCCGGATTACGTTCCTCGATGTTCATCAGGAGCGTCTTGGTCATGTTCTTGTCGAGCGAGTTCAGCAAGTTGGCTGCGCTCTTCAGGCCCCCGGTTTGATTGAGGGCGCGCGTGTGCTGGTTACCGAGCTTGCGATTGAGCTGCTCGACCACCTTCTCGACAATTTCGATGGGGGTCGCAGACAGAGTAGCCAGTCGCTCAATGACCTGATCCCGCAAATCGCTGCGGAGCATGATCAACAACTGGGAAGCCTTCTCGGGCGGCAGGTAGGAGAGGACAAGTGAGATCGTCTGCGGCTGTTCAAGCTTGAGCAGGTTAAAGATTTGCCGGGCATCTAGATCGACAATTTGCGTCATCGAGGAGACCGGCGTGCGGGTGGGCAGCACCCGAGTAATCACCGTGGCCGCCTTGTAGAGGCCCAAGGCCTTTTCCAACATCGATTGAGTGAAATCTAAACCGCCACGCAGGGAAGTGCTGGCGTGGATAGCCACATCTGTAAATTCCTTCAGGACGGTGTTCTGCATCTCAATGGAGAGCATCCCCACCTTGGCCATCTCAGCGCAGATCGCCTCCAACTCGTCGGGCTGAAGCCCTCGAAGAAAGGAAATCGCCGCCTCTTCTCCCAGAACCACCAGGAGCAAGGCGATCTTCTGTGTCCGTGTCAGACGGGCAAAATCGGCAGGGCTCGAGGCCAGAATTTCAGGAATGGGTGCAGCCATAACGAATTACTTCGATTTCTCGGGGCCGCGGGTCATCCAGGTACGGAGCGCGTGGGTCATATTGGCGGGGTTTTCCTTCATGAGTTGGTTCATCATGTCCGCGGTCATCACGAAGGGTTGAACTTCATCCGGTTCGCTGGCGGGGCCCGCCCTGAGGCCGGAGGCGAAGCCATTCATCTGGGATCCGCCATCCCCGGAGGCTGATCCGATGGGGATTCCTATAGGGATTTCATCGATGCTGGTCTTCTGGAAGATCCGCCAGAAGATGGCCAGTACTCCGACACCCAAGAGCGGAAAGGCTGAATCGCGCGCAATATCGGTCCAAAGACGCTGGCGTTCACTCTTCTCGAGCCGCTGGGTCAGCTCGAGGGAGGGTTGATCATTGAAAGCGATTTCTTCGACGGACAATTCGTCAACCCGTCCGGCTTCGCCCCGTTCCACGATGCCCAGCGCCGATTGGACAGCCCGACGAATTTTTTGCATCTCGGCAGCACTGCGAGGCATGGCCACACGATTGGTCCCGCTCACAGAGTATTCGATGGGGATGAAGACCGCGGCCGAAAGGCGTTTTGTGGAACCCGGGATTTGATTCTGCGTCGTGGTGACCTCGTTGATCTCGTACTGGTTCTGGGTCACTTTCTTACTCGTGTTGTTCTTGCTCATCGGTGCCGCGCCGGACGGACTGTTCGTATCTGCATTGGCATTGGTCGCCGCACCCGGCGCGCCGACCGCGCCCGTGAGGGAGGAGCTCGTGTTGTCAATGCGCTCGTCGGTGACTGTTTCTGTGCGCTTTACCTGACTCTCCGGATCATACTTGGTCTCCTTGCGCTGCAGGCTCGTGTAGTCTAGGTCGACCGACACTCGCGCCATGACCCGCGTCGAACCGCCAACGTAGGGGGCCAGGAATGACTCCACTTTCTTGGCGAGATAGTTTTCGTATTCGCGACGTTGCTTGAGCTGTGACGAAGTGGCCCCGGTAATAGGATCATTGTCGAAGGCCTCGGTCAGGAGGTTGCCGATATTGTCGGTGATAGAGACCCCTTCCGGATTGAGCCCCTCAACCGCATTGGAAACGAGGAAGCGGATGGCATTCACCGTCGAGGCAGGGATAGGCACGTTGCCCCGCAGCTTCAGGAACACGGAGGCGCTGGGTTTCTTCTGATACTC
>JAPLUH010000503.1 GCA_026397675.1 Verrucomicrobiota bacterium | reverse complement strand
GGAAGATCCCTTTGAGATCACTCTGGCGGAGGTGGAGCGAGCCATTCCTCGCATGCAGCGTCTGGGTTCCAAATACGTCCGTGTGATGAGCTACAAGGTGCGGGATGGGGCCGACCTAATGGAGGAGGAGCGGTTCCGTCGGATGCGGGAGGTGACTCAGCGTTTTCTCGATGCGGGTATTCAGCCGCTGCACGAAAATTGCATGAACTATGGGGGGATGAGTTGGCGGCATGCGCTGCGGTTGTTGGAGGCGGTCCCGGGATTAAAGTGGGTTTTTGATACGGCCAATCCGGTCTTCAATGCCGACCGAACAGGGGTAGCGCCGCATCCTCGGCAGGATCCGTGGGAGTTCTGGACTCAGGTTCGCGATGTCTCGGAACACATCCACATCAAGGATGCGCGTTGGTGCGATGCCAAGAATGACGCCGACTATCACTGGCCGGGAGAGGGGGATGGTGCGGTGGTGCGAATTTTGGAGGATGCCTGTCGGCGCGGTTATTCCGGGGCCTTGAGTATCGAGCCTCACATGGTGGCGGTGTTTCATGATGCCAGTGGTGTGGCAGGGCCTCCGTCCGATGCGGCATTGAAGGCCAACTTTGTGGAGTATGGCCGGCGTTTGGAACGGCTGGTTGGGGGTGTTCAGGCTCGGGTGAAGCTATCGGATCGGTGAGTGATGTGGGGCTCCGTTGGGGCTGGTGTGCGTGCGTGCGTGGGTGAGGCATCCGCGAGACCGTGCCTGCGCTCGCTGAGAAGGCTCTGGGAAGGAATAGCTTTCGCGCTGTGCGCGAGGGGGTGGGTTTGATCGCCTTCAATGCTCGCTTCGGTACGGTCTCGCTGCTGCTTGGGCGCTCGGTGATTTGGGGACAGGCTGCAAGGAGGTTGCGGTGCGTTGATGGGTTTTGGCCCCCGGAGGCCGCCCGAGGACTTCCTAGGTAGGGACCGATCTCCGAGCGGTCCGTGTCTGCGGTGGTCCGTGTCTGCGGACGTGGCGCTTTCGGAGACATCGCCTTACCTCGGAGGTGCTTGGGTGACAGGTGGATTTTTTTCGGTCTAGAGGGAGGTTGTTGGATCTAAATTTTCTGCTGTTTGGCAGGGATATTGGGGGGCTGGGAGGAGGGAAAGAGGTCTCGTTGGGGGATTTCTGGGGAGCTGGATTGTCGAGGTTTTGAAAGTATTTCGGAAAAGTACTTTGACAGTTCAGGTTAAATTCCTAAAGTGCGCCCCGCTTTCGGGCCAGTGGGGTCGTAGCTCAGTTGGTAGAGCACCACAATGGCATTGTGGGGGTCAGGAGTTCGAATCTCCTCGGCTCCACCACTTCAGCCCGAAAGCCGGGGCAACGCCAACGTCCCAAACTTTCTTCGTCGACCAAATTTTCTTTGTCGAGATTCTTAGAGATTTTTAGCGCGCCGGTTTTAGTGCGCCTGAGGCGTTTTCCTCAATCCTGTCCTCTCCGATCCTGATCTCTCCAATGCTGTCTTGCAGACGGTGATTCTCCGCTGATTCCCAGACTCGTGCGGTATCTTGCCAGCCTCGGGTGCTCTAAAAGTTTGTCTCTGCGTGTTTTGCCCTCGCTCGTTTCTTGCTGGTCGGTAGGGGGCGGGGCGGGGAACGTTGGGGTATGAAGGCTGCGGTGCTGTACGGGCGGGAGGAAATTCGGGTGGAATCACTCGAGGAAGGGGTCCTCTTGGCCGGTGAGGTTCGGGTCCGGATCGGGGCCGCCCTGACCTGTGGTACCGATCTGAAGGTGTACCGCCGCGGGTACCATGCCCGGATGCTGACGCCGCCGTGCGTCTTTGGTCATGAATTGGCGGGAACGATTGTCGAGGTCGCGCCCGGGGCTGTGGGTTGGTTTGTGGGTGATCGGGTGGTTTGTTCCAATTCGGCTCCCTGTGGCCAGTGTGGGCGCTGCGCGGATGGTCAGGAGAATCTTTGCGATGACCTCCTCTTTCTTAATGGCGCGTATGCGGAGTCGATCGTCTTGCCGGCCCGGATCGTGGCGAAGAATTTGATGCGACTGCGTCCAGAGACTCTCTTCGAGGCCGCGGCACTGACTGAACCTTTGGCGTGCGTCGTTCAGGGCATTCAGGATCTTCGATTGAAGTCTCAAGAACGGGTGCTGGTCATGGGTGCGGGTCCCATCGGGTTGTTTGCTATCGCTCTGGCCGTGGAAGCCGGGTGTGCCGTGACGGTGGCGGGTCGCGGTGAGGCTCGCCTGGCCCTGGCGCGGCGGCTCGGGGCTTCGAGCGTGGTGGACATGGAGGGGCGCGAAGATTTGGAGTCGGCGATCCGGGCCACGAATCCGGCCGCAGGGTTCGATGCAGTCTTCGAGGCGGTGGGCAAGCCTGCGGCCTGGGAGGCGGCGACTCGACTCGTGCGCAAGGGCGGTCGGGTCAATTTCTTCGGAGGCTGTCCGGCGGGTACTTCGGTCTCGCTCGATACCGGTTTATTGCACTATTCCAACCTCACGCTGCTGGCCAGCTTCCATCATACACCGCGATCCATCCGAACTGCCCTCGATTTGATCGAGCGGGGTGTGATTCGGGTGGGGGACTTTGTCGATGGCGAGGCTTCGTTGGATGAGGTGCCTGAACTTTTTCGTTCCATGGCCCAGGGCAATCGGGCGGTGAAGACATGCATCCGCCCCGATCGATGATCCTATAGACCTCAGATTGGTGATCGCCTCAGCAGCCTGTTCGCCGTATTCCCTCCGGCCCATGCATCCGATGGCTGTCATTCTATTGTGGGTTTTTATCGCCCTCCTCGTCGCCGGCGGGCTGATGGGGTTCCTTAAGGCCAAGTCCAAGGCTTCCCTCATCGCCTCGATGGGCTCGGCGGTTCCGTTGGCGCTCGTGGCCCTGGGTCAATTGCCAGGAACGGTGGCCGTCGGGGTTCTTATCGCGCTTCAGGCGGTGTTCTTCATCCGCTTGCGGAAGACCGGCAAGTTCATGCCTTCGGGAATGCTTCTGGGAGTGTCGGTCCTCATGGAGGCCGCCATGGTCTACTTTGTCTTCATCGCGAAACGCTGACCTGCCGTGCCTGACAATGGTCTCCCCATCTGGCGGTTGCATGCCGACCTGATCCGCACGCTCACCGAGGGTAATCAACTGGTGCTGGTCGCCGCCACAGGATCGGGCAAGACCACTCAGGTGCCGCAGATGATCCTCGATGCGGGCCTCGTGCCGGAGGGGCGTCAAATTGTCGTGCTGCAGCCGCGGAGGGTAGCGGCACGAACTGTGGCCACTCGGGTGGCTTGGGAACGGCAAGTTCGGCTTGGAGCAGAGGTGGGTTACCAGGTGCGGTTCGAGGATCGGATCGGTGACGCGACCCGGATTGCCTTTATTACCGAGGGAATCCTTTTGCGATGGATTCAGGATGATCCGCGGCTCAGCCAGATCGGTGTGCTGATCTTCGATGAGTTCCACGAGCGCAATTTACTGAGTGACGTGGCGTTGGCGCTGGCCAAGCGACTTCAGGCCAATGAGAGGCCAGACCTGCGTCTGGTGGTCATGTCCGCCACGCTGGAGGCAGAGCCGGTGGCTCGGTATTTGGCGGCGCCGGTTCCGGTGCCAGCCCCTGTGATGGGACCGCTAGGCGGCAATTTGGCCTCGGGTGGCCTTACTCCGGCTTCAGCCCCGATCCTGGTCTCAGAAGGGCGGACTTTTCCGGTGGAAATGCAGTGGCTCGACTACGGCGACAGTCGTCCGGTTCATGAATTGGCCGCTGACAAGGTGGAGCGGATCGTTGAAGCCGGCTGGGAGGGGGATATTTTGGTGTTCATGCCCGGCAAGGGCGAGATTCAGGCGGCTTTGGGGGCCTTGGCGGCAGCCCGCTTGGGTGAGCGAGTAGCGCTAATTCCGCTTCACGGCGAACTCGGTCCCGACGATCAAGATCGTGCATTCCAACCCAGTCCGCTGCGAAAAATCGTGGTCTCTACCAACGTAGCGGAAACCTCGGTGACCATTGATGGGATCCGTCATGTGGTCGACGGCGGTTTGGCGCGGATGGCTCGCTACGATGCCGAACGGGGGATCCAGACGCTGATGGTTGAGGAAATTAGTCGGGCATCCGCCGACCAGAGAGCGGGGCGTGCCGGGCGCACCGCGCCAGGGACGTGCTGGCGGTTGTGGACTGAAAGTGGTCATCTCAATCGACCCGCCCGCAACACCCCGGAAATCCAGCGAGCGGATTTGGCCGAGGTGGTTCTGCTGCTCCATTCGTTGGGCGTGCGTCAGGCAGCCACCTTCGATTGGTTGGACACACCCGATAAGGCGGCGGTCCTTCGGGCTGAGCGATTGCTGCACATCCTGGGGGCGCTGGAAGGGGGACAGGGAGCGGAGAGTCATGGTTCCGACCTTACTCCGGTGGGGCGTCAAATGCTCCGCCTGCCGATGCACCCGCGCTTCGCTCGCTTGCTCGTTGAGGCCTCGCGCCGCGGTTGTGTGCCAGCGGCCTGCCTTTGCGCTGCATTGGTCAGCGGTCGCGA
>JAPLUH010000077.1 GCA_026397675.1 Verrucomicrobiota bacterium | reverse complement strand
CAGCGGGACATCATCGTGTCCTGGTTGCAGTCCTGGTGGGCAGATCCCCGCCGCGTCCGTTCCCTCATCCCAGACTGGCTCCTGCTTCAAGCAAACGCTTCCTTCGGAAACATTATACCGGTCAATTAGGTTAGTTGGTATAATCCAGCAGAACTCCTCTTGGCTGAGTATTCCCCCGGGGCCGCTTTCTAGATGGGGCGATGTCTCTGAAAGGACCAACGTAAGGGGACATGGAACACCTGCAGACACGGTACGCTGCAGACATGGAACGTTTGCGGACGCGGTACACCTGCAGACACGGTTCGCCGCAGACATGGACCGCTCGGAGATCGGTCCCTACCTCGGAAGTCATCGGGCTACATCCCCGGTTTCTGCTGCAAACTCAGCCTTACCCGCGCGCTTCCGAGGTGGGGCGATTTCTCCGAAAGCGCCAACGTAAGGGGACATGGAACGTCTGCAGACACGGTACGCCGCAGACATGGACCGCTCGGAGATCGGTCCCTACCTCGGAGGTCATCGGACTAGGTGCCTCATCGGGCTACATCCCGGGTTCCTTCGACAAACTCAGCCTCACCAGACCCCCAGCGTCTCCAGCACGGCACGGGTTTTTGGAACCTCGTGGGTCCGGAGCAAGTCTGTCTTTCCCAGTGCGGCCATCACAGCGAAGAAGGGTTCGGCCGAACGCACTTCGTCTTCGAAGCACTCGAAGGCGTGAGGCAAGGCATGACAGGTGGGGAAACCCAAGGCCCTGAGCCGGAAGGTGTTGAGGAATACTTGCATCTGGTGCCGGATCCGCGTCTTCGAGTCGCCGAGATTCTTGTAATAAAACCCAAGACCCGGATCGATCCACAGGCGACTCACACCGTTCTTCACGGCCACTTCAGTTTGCCGGGCAAAATGCTCGTACAGGCGCGCCGTGGGATCTCCCGCCAAATCAAAGTCGCCGACTTCCCGAACATTGGAACCTTTGACGTAGCAAAGGACCACCGCCGCGTCGTGATCGGCCACCATGCGGAACAACTCATCGCTGCGGTCGTTGCCGGTCAGGTTGAGCACTCGAGCGCCCGCTTCTAGGCACGCGAGGGTCACCGAGGGATGGTAGGTTTCCACCGACACGATGCAGCCCTCGCTGGCCAACCCGCGCACCACCGGCAATAGCTGCGAGGTCTGAGCGGCGTCATCGACCCGGGCTGCATGCGCCAGCGTGGACTCGGCCCCGATGTCCAAGATTGCCGCGCCCTGCGCCGCCAGCACTCGCCCGCGGCGAATGGCGGCCTCCGCCGTCAACACCACACTCTCGCGGTACCAAGAATCGGCCGACAGGTTGATCACCCCCATTAATTCGCTGCGGACGTTGCCGTCGAAGCGACGCCCCCCGAGGTCGAAGGCAGCCACACGAGACGGCAGGGCATCGGCGTGGCGGGAAGCCAGTTCAGCAAGATCCTCGAGGCGCAGCATGGCGACAACGTGGGCGGACTCTGTGCGACGTCAACCTCGGTTCGATGGGGAGGGCGGCGAGGGTTTCTGACGGAGCACTCGAGTCAGGTAACGGCCCGTGTGGCTGCCGGGCGTGGCGGCTACGGTTTCAGGCGTCCCCTGGGCGATAATCTGGCCGCCGCCGGACCCGCCTTCCGGACCGAGGTCGATGACCCAGTCGGCCGTCTTAATCACATCGAGATTGTGTTCAATCACCACCAGCGTGTTACCGCCGTCGCGCAACTTGAAGAGCACCTCCAGCAGTTTGGCGATGTCCTGGAAGTGCAACCCCGTGGTCGGCTCATCGAGGAGGTACAAAACACGGCCGGTCTGACGTCGGGACAATTCGGCCGCAAGTTTCAGTCGCTGAGCCTCGCCTCCGGAGAGCGTCGTGGCCGACTGCCCCAGCCGGAGATAACCCAAACCCACTTCGGCCAAGGTCAGGCTCGGTGCATGGAGCTTGGGCACAGCCCGAAAGAAACTCACCGCCTCATCGACGGTCAGTTGAAGGATATCGGCGATGTTCAGGCCCTTGTAAGTGATCTCCAACGTCTCGCGATTGTAGCGCTTCCCGCCGCAGGCCTCGCAGGTGACATAGACCGGCGGAAGAAAGTGCATCTCAATTTTGAGAAGACCATCTCCCTCGCACTTCTCGCAGCGCCCGCCTTTGACATTGAAGCTAAAGCGACCGGCGTTGTAGCCGCGAACCCGGGCCGTGGCGACCGAGGCGAAGAGATCCCGGATCTCGTTGAACATCCCGGTGTAGGTGGCCGGGTTGGATCGTGGGGTACGACCAATGGCTGCCTGATCGATGACGATGCACTTCTCGAGGAGCTCCAAATTGCGAATCTCGCGATGGGCCCCAGGACGCTCTTTCGATCCATACCACTGGCGGAAAAGGGTGCGCCGCAAAATATCGTCGATGAGCGTGGACTTGCCACTGCCGCTGACGCCGGTCACGCACGTCATCGTTCCCAGCGGGATGCGGGCATCGACATTGCGCAAATTATTCTCGGTGGCTCCGAGTATCTCGATCCACCCCTTGTCCTCGCGCGGTTCGACCCGGTGGCGTGGCACCGGAATGCACAAATCTCCGGAAAGGTAACGCCCGGTGCTGGAACGAGGATGGGCCATGATTTCAGCCGGAGTTCCGTGGGCCACCAATTCGCCACCATGGATTCCGGCTCCGGGCCCCATGTCTAAGACGTAGTCGGCGGCCCGGATGGTGTCTTCGTCATGCTCCACCACGATGACCGAATTGCCGGCATCCCGCAGGCGACGGACCGTCTCCAACAACCGATCGTTGTCGCGCTGATGCAGTCCGATGCTGGGCTCATCCAGGATATAAAGAACGCCCACCAGTCCGGCACCGATTTGGGTCGCCAAGCGAATGCGCTGAGCCTCGCCACCGCTCAGTGAGCCGCTCTCGCGATCGAGGGTGAGATATCCCAAACCCACCTCGACCAAAAATCCAAGCCGCTTGCGAATATCTAAGATCACCTCTCCGGCGATGCGCCGCTGGAGATCGCTCATGGACAGTCCGGCGAGAACGGCGTGGGCCTCGGCAATCGAGAGTCCGCAGAAATCGGCGATGCTTCGGCCAGGAACTACCGAACCCACGGAAGTCTCAGTTCCCAGCGTCACCGCCAGCATCTCCGGGCGGAGCCGCCGCCCCCGGCAGGCATCGCAGGGATGCAGCGTCATGTAGGCCTTCAGTCGATTGCGGGTGAACTCGCTCTCGCTGTCGGCATAGAGCCGTTCCAAGTTAGGCAGGACTCCTTCGAAGGGTTTGCTCGTCTTCTTGGGAGCCCCTCCCGACATGAACCAAAACTCCACTTCGTCGGTCCCGGAGCCGTGCATCAATGTCTGCCGAGCCTTCTCCGACAAGTCCTTCCAGGGTTGGTCTAGCGGAGCCTCACAGTGCTTGGCAACGCCTTTGATGAGCCCCTTGTAGTAGCTCACCATCTTCTTGCCGCCCATGCGCCGGTACGGCTGCACGGCTCCGTCTTCCAACGTCTTAGTTTCGTCGGGGACGATGAGCGATGGATCAAAGACCATCTTCTGCCCCAACCCATGGCACACCGGACAGGCCCCCTTCGGTGAATTGAAGGAGAAGTGCTGCGGGGTGGGCGTGTCGAACGAACGCCCCGTAGCCGGAGAATACATTCGCGTGGAATGCAGGGTCTCAGTCCACGGATCCGTCGGCCGGTCCGGGGCCTGGTGCAGCACCTTGAGGCGCCCTTCCCCCCAGCGCAGCGCCGTCTCCACCGAATCGGCCAGACGCACCCGGACGCCCTCGGCAATGACGATGCGGTCCACCACCACCTCGACGGTGTGGGTGGCCTTGGGATCCAAACGGATGGGTTCCTTCGGATTCAGCTCCTGAATTTGACCATCGACGCGAACGCGGACAAACCCCTCCCGCTGCAGTCGCTCCAGCACATCGCGGAATTCTCCGCGCTGATCTTCGACCACCGGGGCCAACACCATGAGCCGCGTTTTCGTGGGCAGGAGCGCGATGCGGTCGACGATTTCGGTGGCCGACTGGCAGGCCATGGGCGTGCCGGTCTCTGGATCATGGGGCTGACCCAAGTGCGCGTAGAGAAGCCG
>JAPLUH010000224.1 GCA_026397675.1 Verrucomicrobiota bacterium | reverse complement strand
GAATCGTTCCTCGGTCATCCGCAACTCCAGCACCGGATGACGGCCTCCTTGGATTTGGATGCGCCCCTCGTCTCGAACCTCCGGCCGGTTCCACCCCTGGATCCGCGCCAACTCGGCGAAGCTGGCCAAGACATCGAGTTGCCCCAGTGCGGAGGCGGTTTCCTGGATAGACTTGAGGTGGTTGAGCACCTCCTCGCGCAGGCGGAGGAACAAGTCGTACTCCAGTTTCGTGGCCCGTTCTTCGGAGCCGAGGATCTTGGACTCCATGACCTTGAGGTCTTGGGTGATGAAGCGCTCGCCGCTGGCCACGGTCTGTTTGCGCACATAGTCACCCGGCACCTTGGCGAGGTGCGATTTGGTGACTTCGATGTAATAGCCGAACACCGAGTTGAAGCCGACTTTCAGCGACGGAATGCCGGTACGAGCGATTTCGTCTTGTTGGAGCTTGGCCAGCCAATCCTTGCCGCCTCGGGCCGCCGAACGGAGTTCGTCCAACTCCGGGCTGAAGCCGTCCCGGATCATCCCGCCCTCCTTCACCGCTAAAGGCGGTTCATCGGCGACGGCGTGGCCGAGCAGTTCGATGAGGTCGGGGAGTTCGCGGAGCAGGGAGCCCAAGCGTCCGAGCTCCGGGGGTTCGAGACTTTCCTTCGTCGCCGGGCCCGGGAGCAGGTCGCTCTGCGGAGCGTCGGGCCCGGGCAGGGTGGCCCCGGCCACGGCCGCCTTGACGGAGGGCAGTTGCTCTAAAGCGAGTCGCAGCGCCAGAAGGTCCCGCGCATTCCCGCTGCCGAGACTGAGCCGGCTGAGCGTTCGTTCGAGGTCGCGAACCTCGGCCAATCGAGCTCGGAAGGCGGCCAGGGCGGGCGGATGATCGAGCCAGGACTGCACGGCGTCTTGCCGTCGTCGGATCGGTTCTTCGGCGGCTAGCGGTTGGGTGAGCCAGTCGCGCAACCGACGGGCCCCCATCGGTGTCACGGTCTGGTTCAGGGCTCCGAAGAGCGTGGTGTTCCGGAGAGCGTCTGCATGGATGGGTTCTAGGATCTCCAGATTGCGCAGCGAAATGGAGTCGAGGATCAGGTAGTCAGCCACTTCGTAGAAGCCGAGCCGGGTCAGGTGCGCCACGTCGCGGCGCAAGTGAGTGCTGAGGTAATGGAGAATGGCTCCGGCGGCACCGGTGGCTGCGGTGCGGTTGCGCAGGCCAAACCCATCGAGCGAGGCCACCTTGAAGTGTTCGCGCAGGGTAAAGAGGGCCGTCTCGGGCATGAAAACCCAGTCGTCATGGGGCGAGAGCTGTGTGCTGTTCTCGCTCAACAACTCTGATAACGCCTTGGAGGCTCCGGGAAAAATGAGTTCGGCCGGACGCAGGCGCTCCAACTCGGCCAAGAGGGCTTTGTCGCCCGTGAGTTCTGTGAGTCGGAAATCTCCCGTCGTGAGGTCGACGCAGGCCAGTCCGTAGGTGTTGCCGTGGAGGGCGATGGACGCCAGAAAGTTGTTCCGCTCGGCCCGCAATAGTCGGTCGTCGAAGTGGGTTCCCGGCGACAAGATAGAAGTGACTTCTCGCTGCACCAGTTTGCCGGGCTTGGCCTCTTCGGTCTGATCACAAATGGCCACCTTCCGCCCGGCCTTGAGCAGACGGCCGATGTAGTTGTTGGCCGCGTGGTGGGGTAGGCCGCACATCGGGATGCCGTTGCGCTGGGTCAGGGTGAGTTGCAGGAGTTGGGAACTCACCACCGCATCCTCGAAGAACATCTCATAGAAATCCCCCAGTCGGAACAGCAGGAGCACGTCCTTCGGGAGTTCCCCCTTAATACGGCGATACTGCGCCATCATTGGGGTGAGTGTTGCTTCAGCGGCCATCGGCTGGAGGTTAGGAAAGTCGCTCTGAAATAAAAAGCGGGCAGGTGGTGTGTTCGATGAAAGGAGTGATTTTGAAGTTGGAGCATCCCACTCGGTTTAGGCTGTCAGTAAGACCCGCCCACAACCTGAGCGCACCCTAGGTCGTAGACCGGGAACCTCCGGGGTTTATTTTGTGTTCTCGCAGAGATAGTGTCCCTTTCACCGCCGCGTCATGAAAATCCCGAGAGCTTGCAATTGTTTCGTCACCGCTGTTGTTGCCGCTCTCTCTTGGGTGGGTGGAGCGGTGCTCGGTGCGGACGATCCCGACCTGGCCTTGGGCGTCCGCACGAGTGAACCGGTGAGTCCGGCCGATCAGGCGAAGGCCTTCCGATTACCGCCCGGATTCGAAATTCAGTTGGTGGCCAACGAGCCCGACATCCACAAGCCCATGAACCTCGCCTTCGATGCGGCGGGTCGGCTTTGGGTCACGACCAGTATCGAATACCCTTGGGCTGCACCCACCAACCGGGTCGGTCGGGACCGGGTAATGATCTTCGAGGATTTTGGTCCAGACGGTCGCGCCCGCAAGGTGACCCAGTTTGCCGATGGTCTGAATATTCCCATCGGGGTGTATCCCTTTCGCACCGACAACAGCCATTGGAAGGCGCTCGTCTGGAGCATCCCCCACATCTGGCTCCTGGAGGACACCGATGGTGACGGCAAGGCCGACAAGCGAACCCCTCTTTACGGGCCCTTCGATCACACCCGTGATACCCATGGCAACCAGGCCTCGTTCCGCCGTGGCTTCGATGGCTGGCTCTACGCAACGCACGGGTTCAACAACGACTCCCATGTCACGGCCCGCGATGGCAGTCATGTGGATTTGAACTCAGGCAACACCTACCGCATCCGCCTCGATGGTTCCCGGATCGAGCACCACACGCACGGTCAGGTAAATCCGTTTGGTCTGGCTTGGGATGCCCGCGGAAACCTCTATTCCAGCGACTGCCACAGTGCCCCTCTGTACCAACTGTTGACCGGAGGTTGGTATCCCAGCTTCGGCAAACCCCATGACGGGCTTGGCTTCGCCCCGGTGATGCTCGAGCACGCCCATGGCAGCACGGCCATTGATGGGGCTGTCTACTACAACGACGACCTCTGGCCGGCCGAATATCGCGACACGCTCTTCATCGGCAACGTGATGACCAGCCGCCTGAACCGCGACACGATCACCTTCAACGGATCCACGCCGAAGGCGACCGAGCAGCCGGATTTCCTCACCACCAGCGATCCGTGGTTCCGGCCTGTTGATGCCACCCTGGGGCCGGATGGTGCTCTCTATATTGCCGATTTCTACAACCGCATCATTGGCCACTACGAGGTGCCGTTGACCCACCCCGGCCGCGACCGGGAGCGTGGGCGGTTGTGGCGGGTGGTCTATAAGGGAACCGACGGCAAGGCTCGGCTGCGGTCGCCGGCCTTGGCCACCGACCTCGACGGTTTGGTTGGCGAACTGGGTTCACCCAGCTTGAGCCGTCGGCTGTTGGCGATGGGAGAAATCCAAGACCGGTTCGGGTCCAAGGCGTTGCCGGCGGTGCGCCGAGCTGCGGTGAAAGCCCGTGGCCAGAAACTTAGTGCAAGTTCGGAAAGCGCGGACCGTGCCTCTGCGATGCGGGTTTCCGCCCTGTGGCTCCAGCACCGGTTGGGTGGCGCTGAGGCGGGCTTGAAGGGTAAGGAATTTTTGGCTGACTTGTCTGACCCAAGGGATTCCCTGATCCGGGTGCATGCTCTCCGGTTGATCGCCGAGCGAGGCATCCTGGCTCGTGAAAATAACGCCCAGGCCCGCCTCATGGCGGTGGATGCCGAAACGCTGGCCGTCGTTCGAGCTCGATTGGGTTCGAGTGAGGGTCTGGAAGTCCGCTGCGCCGCCGAGGTCTTGGGGCAGTGGCCGCACCGAGAGAATCTTCGGCCGATTCTGGACGCGCTCAGCCGAATTCCGGCAGCGGATACGCACGGGGTTTATGTACTGCGCAAGGCCCTTCGAGATCACCTCCAGGCCCCGGGCATTTTTGCTTATGTCTTGTCGCGCAACGACTGG
>JAPLUH010000178.1 GCA_026397675.1 Verrucomicrobiota bacterium | reverse complement strand
CTGACCATTGGAATCCCATCGGCTTTGGCCGTTCTGAGCTTTGGCATCGTCACCTGGCAGTTCATCGCGGCGCAGCGTTTCCCACTGCATCGGCGAAGCCCCAATCCTGGAGTGTCTCCGGGCATCTCCCTCCTCAAGCCTCTCAAAGGCTGCGATGCGGAGCACTCAGAACGTTGCCTGACGAGTTGGCTAGACCAGGACTATGCCGGCCCCCTGCAGTTCCTCTTCATGGTGACCGACGCGAACGATCCCGTGGTTCCGCTGGTGCAACGCCTCATCGCAGCGCATCCCCACCGCGACGCCCGGTTGCTGATTTTCCCGGAGCAGGTGGGTGCCAATGCCAAGGTTTCCAAATTAGCGCAGGCCGAGGGACTGATCACCCACGAGCTGGTGTTGGTGAGTGATGCCGACGTGCTAGCCCCTTCGGACCTTCTGTCCCAGATGGTGTTGCCGCTCCAAGACCATGGCGTGACCTTGGTCCACAGTTTCTATCGGTTGGCCAATCCCTCCAACACCGCCATGGAATGGGAGGCCACCGCCATGAATGCCGACTTCTGGAGCCAGGTGCTGCAGTCGCGGATGCTGGCTCCGATGGATTTCGCCCTCGGTGCCGCCATGCTTCTCCGTCGCTCCGCGCTAGAAGGCATCGGCGGTTTCCGTGCGTTGGCCGATTACCTCGCCGATGATTTCCAACTAGGTCGCCGCATTGTCGCGGCCGGGGGTCGCATCGAACTCACTCCGGTGGTGGTCGAGTGCCTCGATGCCCCCACTGGCTGGAAGACCATCTGGACCCATCAGGTACGCTGGAACCGCACCATCCGCGTGTGCCGGCCCGGTCCCTACATCGCCAGCATTCTCGCCAATAGCACCCTGTGGAACGCATTGGCGGCGGCCGTGGTGTGGTTCCATCCGGCACTGTCCTCCAAAGAACGCGGACCGTGGCTCGGACTCTTCATGGGGCTGATCATCGCCCGCTCGCTCATAGCGCAACTTCTGGCTCAACACCTCGCAGCCGTGCCGGGGCGGCCGAGCCGGGGGGATTCGTTTGTCTTCGGTATGGCCGCCGCCAAAGACCTGCTCGGAGTGGCCGTCTGGGTCGCTGCCATCTTTGGCAACACCGTCCACTGGCGAGGTATCGACTACTTGGTGGACCGTGAGGGCCGATTGACCCCATTGCCCAAATCGACCGGCTGACGAGCCCTTGGAACCTCAACGGGCATCAACGCCCGCGAGCGGCCCACGCACACAGCCACGGCCCGACGGCCAACGCGGCATAAGCCAGAGCCCAGAGCTTCTCAAAACGCCCCCAACGAAACCAGGCGGCCAGCGCTCCGAGCAGAATGCCTCCGACAAAGCCGCCGGCATGAGCCAACACATCCGAGGCCGGATTAACGCCCAGACTGAGGAAAAGAAACCCGCCGGCTCCGAGGCTGATCCACACGGGCTTGGAGGCATGCCGACTAATGCGCCACCAGATCACCGCATGACCGACTAAAAGGCCAAGCGCCGCCATCACGACACCGGAGGCTCCCAGCGCCCGCGCCGAGGGTTCTCGCAGCAACACACCGGGTATATTGGCCGCGGCACCCGCTACCAGGCTCAGGCACAACGCGGTCCCGGGCCCATATCGACCCATGGCAAATCCCAAAGTGAGCGCACCCGTGCCCACGTTGGATGCCAAGTGAGCCACGTCAGCATGCAGCCAGGTTCCCGTGAACAGGCGCCACCATTGCCCCTGCTGACGCACGGATGACGCCTCCACCCAACCGGCCGAACGAAGCGCTATTGGCAGCAACGCATGAATCGCACACAACACGAGAACCCAGGGCACCGCCGCGGGATTCCAAGACAAGGGACGCGCCGCGACGGCGGTGCGGTGCCAGGCAAAGCGGCGGTTTTCGCGGCGATATTCCAGAACCACGGCCCGCGCCCGTTCCAGCTCATCGGGCTCGACCCGCAAACGCCATCGGGAACGGCGAACACCCTGCGACGATGGACCTGAATGAGGGGGATTAGGCGGATGAGACCGATGATTCACGACCCCTTCGATCGGCTCTTCAAAAGCCTTTTCGGGAACCCCTTCGGATTGCCTCGCCGAAACCTCTTCGCGATCGATCACCGCAGGGATCCCTTGGCTGATCAGGGCCAATCCCCAGTCCATCGCCTGCCGTTCCGATCGCGCGGTCAAGGCCGCCAGGAGCGGCGAGGCCGTATCGGAAGACGGGGGTGTCATGAGCGACCAATGTCGGGAAGCCCGTCGGGAAATCAACGGGCTGACCGAAGATTTTCCGAGCGCCCACGGTCACCGATAGCAATCACCCGTTCTCGAACTTCGAACCCACTCTCTCCTTCAACCCATGACCCACGGAATGCATCCGCTCGAGGGAGGGCTCGCTCACTTACTGATCTGCCAAAAACGGATACCCACGGGCTCAACCCGGATCGGATCTTGCATGGAGTGCGGGAGCGGAGCATCACCCCGAACCCCGAAGATCCGGGCCGACCGCATCAAATCCGTCTCACTGTCGAGGGGCGCCTTCGGATTAAACAAAGACCACAATTTCGAGGCTTTAGGCTCCTTGAAGAGCCCACGCACCCACCCCCCTTGCTCCGGCACCGACAGCACCTTCGGACCGGCGAGGGATCGGCGGAAGAGTCCGCTTTCAATGACGAGCAACTCTCGCTGGGCCTCCTGAGGACTAACGGCCATCACCGAATTGTCACCCAAGGGAACTGCGGAGGCTCGCACCAAGAGCACCCTCTCGGACGGTGGTGAATTTTGTTCACCGCCGTTGGAAGGCACCAACGGTTTCGCTGCGACCGATGGCTTGGTTACGTTGGAGGGTTTATCTTCAGCAGCCCAAGCCACGGAGGCCGGCCACAGCAAGGCCACCGTCACCAGGCTCAGGTAGTTCGAAATCCAGCCTTTGAGTACGTTCATGGGAACCAGGGGTTGTTCGCCTTCTCTTCTTCGACGGTCGTCAGTGGACCATGACCGGGACAAACAAGCGTTGCCGCGGGCAGTGAGAAAATTTGTTCACGAACTTTCGAGCGTGCCAACTCCAACTGATCCCGGGCTCCCCCTATGGATCCAGCGAAGAGAGCATCTCCCACGATAGCCACGTGCGGCGCGTCCTCTGGCCAGTTGCCTACGATGTAAGTAACGCCGTCCTCAGCGTGTCCGGGCGTGTCGCGATTGGTCACCCGCAAGCTGCCCAGCATGATGAAGTCGTTGGCACGGATGCGCTGCTCCACCGGGGCATTCTTGGAATTGGTGTGAATCCGAGCCTTGGGGAAGCGTTCTCTGAGCCCTGCCAATCCAGCCACATGATCTCCATGGGAATGCGTGATAAAAATGTGTTTGATCTGGAGTTGATGTTCATCGATTTGAGTGAGGATGGGAGCCGCGTCGAAACCCGTGTCAAAGACGGCTGCCTCGCGAGTGACCTCGTCCCAGACCAAATAGGCGTTAACAGCCATACCATCGCCATGAGTGGTGATCACCCGCAGTTCACACCAACCGTTGGTCGCCACCGGCTTGGGCAGCCAGCCTTCGGCAATCCGCTTGAGCTTAACCCCATCGAGCAAGAGCTTGGCTCCGAGTTCGGTGAAGCGACAACCGGCGGCCGGCTTTCCGGTTTCCTCCATGCGCTCATACTCCGCTAAAGTCACACCGGCCGTTAGTGCAGCGGAGGCAGCCTGGGTGTGGGTCGACGTACGGGCCTTGCGGAGGATATCACCCAGAGAATCTTCGAGAGTCACGCCCCCTACGGTGCTGAGCCACCGCTCAATCGGCAAGCCTCACCCACACGACGACTCCCTTCATTCCCTCCATCCCGTTTCCAACCGGCGACGTGTCAGAAGTATTTTTCAACGATCCAGCGGGGTTGCCAGTCGTCGGGTTTTCGAGATTGGCCGGTGAGGTCGCGCATCAGCGGCTTGGGATTTGGGACGGTCAATGGCTGGGTATCTCCCACCCGCGTCTGCCACTCAGCCATCTTCGCGAGCAACTGAGCGATCACTGGGGCGTTGTCTGGATCGCCCGACACATCCACGCGCTCGTCGGGATCATGAGCTAAATCGAACAACTGGCGATGATTCACCGGCGGATAGCAAATGAGCTTCCACCGTTCGTCGCGCACAGCCCGCATCAGTCCTTGATAGGGCAGGAAGACCGAGTCACGGACCTGCCGCGCCTCCGCGGTCCATAGGGGCCGAAGATCGAAACCGGCCACTCCGGGAGGAACCGGCGAACCGGTCAAACCGCACAGCGTCGGGAACACGTCGAAGAGGTAGGTGAAGGCTGCCGTAGTGCCCCCGGCCGGAATGCCGGGTCCAGCGATGATGAGCGGGCATCGCATGCTGTGCTCATACACGTTCTGTTTGCCCAATAACCCATGACTGCCCAGGGCCAAGCCATGGTCGGCCGCAAATACGATGACCGTGTTGGTCGCATAGGGGGATTTTGCGAGCGCATCCAGGACACGGCCGATTTGCGAATCCAAGTGCTCGATGAGTCCATAATATTCTCCCAATTGATCGCGCACCCATTCCGGCGGTCGCGGCCACGGCAGTAAGTTCTCATCGCGCAAGATCAACTCACCGTTGTCGAAGGGGTGCTGCGGCAGGTAATTGCGCGGCAAAGGCGGACGTTTGTTTGGATTAGTGACCCGCCACGCCTCCGGCGGATTGCGGGGATCGTGCGGCGCAGTGAAGGCGGCATAGGCCAAGAAGGGTCGATCGCCGGAAGGGTGTTTAAGGAAGTCGATCACCTCATCGGCGAACTGCTCACTGGAGAACTTGGGGGCCGGCTGGCGGCGAGTGAACTTCCCGTCGGGTTGGAGATCCTGAATGGCGGTTCGAGTATGGTCATCCATTCCACCGAAGTGGATGGAACGCCCTCGCTCGAAGCTGCGCAGGAACGACGCCTCACCATTGTGCCACTTACCGGTGGCGAAGGTTTCATAGCCCTGACGACGCAGGTGTTCAGGAAAGGTGGTCACACCTTGCAGCGTATGGGGCAGACCAAACCAAGTTCGCCCGCTCATGAGCATCGCCCGACTGGGGACGCACACCGCACCGCTATTGCCACCGAAGCAGTAGTTGCCCCGAAAACTGAAACCCCGCCCCACCAGACCGTCCAGATGCGGCGTGCGAATGTGGGCGTTGCCCCATGCACCGATCGTGTCCGCCCGTTGATCATCGGCGAAGAGGAACAAAATATTAGGCCGCACCGCCGCGGGCGTAGCACCCCGCACCCATCCGGCGGGAACCAAGACCATCAACAGCACCACCAGCGCACACCACCCTCGGGAGAACATGCCCCCATTGAACCGAACCCTCGCAACCACCGCCAACGCAAACACTCAAAACCCCCACGACGCAACTGGGGGCAAAGGGGTCGGAAAAGGGGTCGGTCCCGCATATGTATCATATGTGGAACCGACCCTGCAACGCCCCGCGACACAGGCAAAGCGGGTTTGGTCCGCAGCGAGCATAGGAACGTCCACACCCTAATCCCCCTCGCGCGTTCAGCGCGAAAGCCCGACCTCTCCCAATGTTCCCTGCGAGCGCAGGCACGGTCCAGCGGAGCCCCCCACCAAATACGTCAAGCGGAGCGGGACCGGGCCAGAGCGAGCGTAGGAACGTCGACTCGCTATAATTCCCCTCGCGCGGCAGCGCGAAAGCTCCACCTGTCCCAACGTTCCCTGCGAGCGCAGGACCGAACCCGCGGAGCCCCCCACCAAATACGTCAAGCGGAGCGGGACCGGGCCAGAGCGAGCATAGGAACGTC
>JAPLUH010000392.1 GCA_026397675.1 Verrucomicrobiota bacterium | reverse complement strand
GGCCAACGCGCTCGAGCAGTTCCGGCTCGCGTGGTTCGCATGGGCGGGCAACCCCTTCTGCACGCGGCCAGATGTTATCGTGCAGCCTATCGCGTGGGACGCGCTTCAACTGCACGAGGTGCTGGGCTCTGGCGCGTCGGGCAAAAGGGTCAGGCAAAAGGGTCAGTTCTTGATATTGATACATAAAGCGGCCAAAGCACTCTCCCGTCATGGCCCGGAAGTTAAGAGTCGAGTATGCTGGTGCGATTTATCACGTCATGAATCGCGGTGACCGGCGCGAACGGATCTTCATGGATGATGCGGATCGCCAGCGCTTCATCGACACGCTGGGAGAGGCGTGCGCTAAGACGGGCTAGCAGGTTCACGCCTATGTCCTCATGCCGAATTATTTTCATGTGGTGGTCGAGACGCCGCAGCCCAACCTGGTCGCCGGGATGAAATGGTTGCTGGGCACTTACACCAGTCGCTTCAACCGACGTCACAAGCTCTTCGGCCACTTGTTCTCCGGGCGCTACAAGTCGCTGATCGTCGACGGATCGAGCAGCGGTTATCTCAAGAGCGTGGGCGATTACGTTCACTTGAATCCGGCGCGAGCGAAACTGGTGGCAGCGGATGCGCCCTTGAAGAGTTTTGCCTGGAGCAGTTGGCCGGCGTACTTGCTCGCACCGTCGAAACGTCCGGCGTGGTTGCGAGTGGATCGGTTGCTGGGCGCGTGGGGTATGCCAGAGGACAGTCCGGCCGGGCGGCAACGGCTTGAGCGGGCGTTGGAGGAACGGCGCGGGTTGGAGGAAGGCGAGGAGAAGTTTCGGGAGGAGTTGAAGCGGGGGCGGGGGCAGGAAGCTGATCTGAAAACTCGGCCCAAGGAGGATTCAGTGAAGGTGGTTTTGGCGGCGCGCTTGCGGGTGGAGACGACGATGACGGTGGGGTGGATCGCCGAACGTCTGGCGATGGGCACGCGCGGTTACCTGAACCATCTCTTGTATCGCCGGAGGAAGCTGGGCGAGTAGTAGACAATATCAAGAACTGACCCCTTTGGTGATCCCTCTGACCCCTTTGGTGATCCCTTTGGGGCTGACCCCTTTACGGAGGGAACCACCTCCGCCGAATGGCACGTCGATGCCGCAACCGGCGGGCCATGACGATCAGTCCGGCAAGTGACAGCAAGGACGGATTAGTCCTTCAGCCAGTCTTCCACGGCCAGTCCTTCGATCCCGGCGAAGTGCCGGTAATTCAGAGTGGCCAGAATGAGACCGTGCGCCTTGGCCGTGGCCGCAATGATGAAGTCCAAGTCAGAGCAGGCGTGCCCCCGGCGTTTCGCCGCCGCCTTGATCCCGGCAAAGCATCTGGCGACCTCCGCATCCACGGGGAACAAGTGCAACCGGTCCTTCAGCAGTGCCTCGTATTGCGCGGTAAGCTTGCGGGATTGCTTGGCTTCCAACCCATAGAGCAACTCCGCTTCGACCACCGCAGAAATGGCGACCGCGTCGTCCCCCAGCGACCGCCAGCGGCTTTGCACAGAAATCAGCGGCCTGGGCTTGAGCGGCTGGCAATACACCGACGTGTCCAGCAAATGCGACAGGGCCATGTCAGTGGTCCAAGGGGTTGCGCCAGGATTGCTTCTCCTTGGTCGGGAGATCGAACGCCTCGGTCAGCGGTCCGTGCTTCTTCTCGTAATCGGCGCGACGATCCCAGACCGATTTGCGGCCGCCGGAAGGAGATTGCAGCGGCTCGATGCGTACCAGGGGTTTGCCCCTGCGCGTGAGAACGACGGCCACGCCCTTGGTAGCCACTCGCTCGCAGATCTCGGAGAGTTTGGTTTTGGCTTCAAAGAGTCCAATTGCAGTCATCCCCTAAACTACTGGTTGACTGGTTGGTTAGCAAGGCGTGCTTTGCCTGATTGGAACGAGAGAGACACGCTGCTGCACAACTTCCGCACTGGTGAAATCATCTCGACCATCGAACCAAGAGCCGTAGCCCAGACCTCCCCGAAAGTATTAGCCAAAACTCGCCTCATCTTCGCCAAGAGCCAAGATCCCGATTGGGGGAGCACTAGCCCACTCCGCTCGCTCACCGGTTCACCCACCACCGACACCCCTGTGGGCTGTCAGCATCGTCCCGAAACCCGCAGAAAGTTGTCGGTTTGAAAGCCACGGTTTTGCCGTGTACTTGGGGATGTTTTCTTCCGAAATGAGCGCCAGCTCTTCTTCCTTCTTCCAATAGGGGGCAAGAGCGTTCAAGGCCCGCCGATTCTGACTAAGATTCGCTTCGACAACCGACAAGCCAATGCTGGATCGATGATCCGTCGAGTCTATGGGGAAGGTGCTTTTCAGACCGGCAGGTTGAGTCGATTTTTATACCATCGCTGTCAGGTGACAGCGCCGTTCTGGAACCCACGGGAAGTTGCCGGTTTAAAAATCACGGTTTTGCCAAGTTTTTGGCGGGGTTTTCTTTCGGATTGAGCGGCCGCGTTTGTTCCTTCTTCGAATGACACCCGGATGCGTTCAGGGCCCAATAGACCTAATCAAGATCCTCTTAGATAAGGGGTCATGGAACGATTTCCGAATTTGCATGCGCCTCATTTTTACCGCCCTTGACTGATGGGGTGTCCCTCCCCTAAACTGATTTCAGTGCAACGAGAGTCTGCGGTCGACATCGCCGCCCCCAGAGACTGCTGGAAAGGACGAAACACCGCTTGGATTGCGCAGCGTCAAAAAGCAAATTCCTATCAATGACTTGGGCCGAGGTGCCCGAGCTCGACCACGACCACGACGATCCCTCGTTGACGGAATTCGCGCCGAGCTCGCGCGCCTCATGAAAACCCTTCCGCCCCAGTGAAAGAGCTCTCCTTCCGGAACGCCGGCCTCAACACCCTTCCTCGCGAAGTGTTCGCACACGCGGACACGCTCGAGCACCTCGATCTCTCGGGCAATCACTTCACCTCGTTGCCCGACGAGTTCACGCGCCTGCGCTCCTTGCGGCGACTGTTCCTCTCGAACAACCCCTGTGAGGAACTCCCGCGGGTCATCGGGCAGTTGCCGCAGCTCGAGATGGTGGTGCTCAAGTCCTGTCGCTTGAATCGCGTGGCCGAAGATGCGCTGCCCGCACGGTTGCGGTGGTTGACGCTGACCGACAACCAGCTCGAGTTCCTTCCCGAGTCACTCGGTCATCGCCCGCGCCTACAGAAACTTGCGTTGGCGGGTAATCGACTGCGCGCCTTGCCAGGCTCGATGAGCAACGCCACGGCGCTCGAGTTGATCCGCGTCTCGGCCAACGCGCTCGAGCAGTTCCCGCGCGCATTGCTCACGCTGCCCCGGCTCGCTTGGTTCGCATGGGCGGGCAACCCCTTCTGCACGCGGCCCAACGTCGCCGCGCAGCCCATCGCGTGGGACGCGCTTCAACTGCATGAGGTGCTGGGCTCTGGCGCGTCGGGTGTCATCTCTCGCGCCACACGGCGGGACACCGGAACGCAGGTCGCGGTGAAAGTCTTTAAGGGCGCGGTCACCTCCGACGGCTGGCCGGAAGACGAGGTACGCGCCTGCCTGCTCGCGGGACAGCACGAGCACCTCATTGCGCTCGAGGGCCGCGTGGTCGATCACCCCGAGGGAGCCGAGGCATTGGTGCTCGCGCTCATTCCCCCTAGCTACCGCGCGCTCGGAGGGCCGCCCGACTTCGAGTCGTGCACTCGTGACGTGATGCCACCCGACCTTCACCTGTCCAGCGCCCAGGCCCTGCACATTGCACGCGGAGTTGCTTCGCTAGTTGGGCATCTCCATGCCCGCGGCGTCAGCCACGGAGACCTTTACGCGCACAACACCCGGATCGACGACGCGGGCCATGCGCTGGTCGGTGACTTCGGCGCGGCGAATGTGCTTGAGGGGCTCGATACCGACCTCCGTGCCGGCGTGGAGCGGACCGAGGTGCGTTCCTTCGGAGCGCTGCTCGATGATCTCCTCAGCCGCGGAGCCCCGCCCTCGCTC
>JAPLUH010000451.1 GCA_026397675.1 Verrucomicrobiota bacterium | reverse complement strand
GACGACGTTGATGTCCTTGCCCACCAATCCTTGCTCGACGAGAGCGCGGAAGACCAAACGGCCGATACGGCCGAAACCATTGATCGCTACATTGACTGCCATAGTGTTCGTTTTCGTTAACCAGTTTACCTTACCAAAGCTTGGAAATCTATCTGGGGTGTCCGGCAGGTCAACCGGGATTTCACACACCCGATGCCGCGGGTCTTTATCCTACCAAGAGGGTTGGTGTGATCCGATTTAAAGGCATCGGTGGTGATCGGCCGCACCGCTTCGAGGCGCCTGAGCCGGAACCATGGAGTTGGATGGTTCGAGCTTAGCGCCGACGGACTGCCTCAATGACCTCCGAGAGCTTCACCTCGGCCCCATTGCGGCGCTTGCTCTCATCGGCGGCTTCCATGAAGGCGAAGAGTTCCAAGGTTTCGTCGATCGGTACCGGGGAGACCTGCGTCTGGAAAAACTTCACCACCTCGGCCACGAGGGGCGCATACCCATCGAAGCCTCCAACATCGGCGGTGCCGAGGCTTCCGTGAGCCTGGCCCTGATAGCCTTCAACCTCACGGAAGGTGCCGGTACGGCCGCCCTTCCAGGTGCCCACGACCTCGATCTTGCCGTCGGCGGTTTTGCCGCGGCGGACCGACTCGCACCCGGTGCCCATGACCGTAAAGAGCGATTCGCATCCGTGCACCCCATACCAGAAGAGGTCGGGATGGGTCTTCTCCAAGCTGGCCGGACTGCCGCACCAGGCATTGGTCACGATGCCGATGGATCCCTTACGGACAGCTTGACTGGTCTTAGCAAAACGCAACGACGAGGAACTGAAGAACGGCGTCTTGGACTCGGAGGCCAGTCGCGCCAGCGTGTGGACATCGCGCAGCGTTCCAGCCATGGGTTTATCAATGTAAAGCGGTTTGCGAGAGGCAAACACCGGCATTGCCTGGATCACATGAGGCCGTCCATCGACGCTGAGCAGCATCACCGCATCGACTTTCGAGCACAGATCCTGGATTGAGTCTACGATTTGGACGCCGTACTTTTCTCGCAAGGTGGTGGTGTAGCCTTCGACCCGGGTGATGCTGGATTCGATGTCGGGACTTCCTCCCTTGAACGCCGCCACGACCTTGGCTCCAACCACATGACCCTTGGAGGTGGGATCGTTCTGGATCTCGGTGAAGGCCGTGGCGTGTGACGTGTCCAGTCCGATGAGACCGATCTTCAGGTCGGCAGCATGGAGCAGGGAGGTCATGGCCAAAAACAGGGTCACGGGACCAAAGAGCCGGGGGGATTTCATGAACCGCTTTCTAGCGTCTTTTTTACGCCGGGGGAAGGAGGGGTTTGTGAGCCTATCCGTGAGGTTCTACGAGGGCGCGTTCAGCGAACGGGGGTGGCGGGGCGTTGACGCGGCGTTCCCATTCTTCGGCGGTCACCTCCACGGGCTTGGCTCGGCAGACTTTCTCGAAGCCCGGGAAGTTCCATCGGTTCGGAAAATCGCTGCACTGGTGCGGCTTGACGGGTTGGATGCGGCAGTTCCCAACGGCGTCCAAGAAGCTGCAAGACCCGTCGGATTGATCTAACAAAGCCAATCCGTTGCGTTGGGCATTGAGGCGGGTGTGGCCTTGGATAAATTCCGACTCGGTGAGTTGCAGGTAGGCGGCGATGCGCGTGACATCGGCCTCGGTCAAACGGACCTGACCTGGCCAGCGGCAGCAAGCGGTGCATCGATCACATTCCCAGAAGATCGGCATCGTCAGTCGGTGATTCCCGGGATGACACGGTGAGGCCGTGCCTTCACGAAGGAGACTTCTCGCAGATAGACCGGGGCCAATGTCTCCGGCGGCACTGGATCATTGTTCGCACCCAATAGAGCCACGTCGCTCGCCTGCGGAAAAGCCTCGAGCGCATCGGCTCGGGCGGTCAGTTCGCCGGAAGCGGAGGGAAGGCCTCGAATCCAAGTGCCGAGGTCGGGGCCAAACACGGGTTGCCCGCCGGTGATTCGCTGCAGCAGCAAGTCTGCGGACTCTAGATGCAGGGGGCCTGCCCAGCTCTGTCCATTCCATTCCCGGACGGCGAATTCCTGGCGCTGGGCGTTGACGCAGAGGACTCGGGGGCCGGCGACCACCGGGCGCTGCGTTTGGCGTAGCAAGGCTTCAAACGTGTCCACGGCCACTACGTCGACGCCCGTGGCTAGATGCCATCCTTGGGCCGCTGCAATAGCTAGCCGGATGCCGGTGTAGCTGCCCGGCCCGATGCTAATGGCCAGTCGCTCGATGGAGGCCCGAGCCACTTGAGCTTCGGCAAGGGCTTGTTCGATCATGTGGAAGACCGGGGTGGTTCGGCCACGGTCATGAAACACCTGACTGAGCACCCGCTGGCACCCGTCGCTAATGGCCACCGAGCGGCGGTCACTGGTGAATTCAAAGGCCAGGCAGATCATAGGTAATTTCACGGGTCGATTCATCGACCCAGCGCAAGGAGATCCGGTGGAGCGACGGCAGGAATGGGGCGAGACTGTCGATTCGCGAAAACCACTCGATAATGGAGACAGCGTCGATGGGGTTCAGGCAGGCGTCGAGTCCGGCCGAGTGCAAATCCTCGGCCGATCCCAGTCGGTACAGGTCGAGGTGGAAGATAGGCAAACGTCCTCCGCGGTATTCGTGGAGGAGAGCGAAGGTTGGGGAATGAGCTCGGGATCCGCATCCGACACCTCGGACAAACCCGCGTACGAAGGCTGTTTTTCCGGCACCCAAATCACCATCGAGGCCAACGACCCAGCCGGCCTGAGCCGCTTGACCCACCCGTTCACCGAGGGCCTCGGTCTCCTCCGGGGATGTGGTGCGCACGGTCGGCATCAGTCGAAGTGTTGGAATCCGTGGCCCAAAGGCTTAAGTCCGCGCTCGTCCCGCAAAAAGAGCCCGGGCCGATTGTTGAGTCTGCCCACGCAGGTGAGGCGGGTTTCCGGAAAGCGCGCCCTCCAGCCGTCAAGGAGTCGCACGGCATCCGCGGGCGCCACGGTGAGGACGAGTTCAAAATCCTCGCCATCGGTTAGGGCAGCCACGACAGCCGGTTTGGCCATATCGCCGGAGCGGGCCCGAAGTCTTGCCGCCTGCCGAATGGGCAGGGCTGGGGCCAGGAGCTCGCCCCCGGCCACTCGGCTAGCTTGGAGGATGTGCTGCAAATCCCCGGCCAGCCCGTCGCTGAGATCCATCATGGCGTGGATATCAAAGTGCTCGGCCAACCAGCGCGCCTCGGTCAGGCGGGGTTCGAATTCGAGATGGTGCCCCTCGATGGAACCTCCCAGTTCACCGGTGACAAAGACCGCGTCGCCCACCTTCGCGCCCGACCGGAGGACGGCGCGTCCGGTGGGCACGGTGCCCAGCAAGGCAACATTGAGGAATAAGGCGCCCGGGCTCCGGGTGGTTTCCCCGCCGACCAGCGCGATGCCGACCTGTCTCGCAAACTGGGCCATGCCACGATACATGGCTTCGACCCGTTCGGGTGAGAATCCAGCTGGAAGCCCCAAGGTGATGACAGCCGAGGTGGGGGTACCGGCCATGGCAGCCATGTCGCTCACGGCGCGAGCGAGGGCTTTTCGCCCCACTTTTTCACCGGGGGTTTCAGCGGTGAAATGCACTCCCTCCACCACGGCATCGGTCTTGAAGAGGAGTTGCTGACCTGCGGCCGGAGGCGCTAGCACCGCGCAATCGTCGCCCGCTCCTACCACTACGGAGTCGTTCAATGGTAGTAGTGGTTTGAGTCGGTCGATGAGTTGAAACTCGTTCATGAGCCCGGATTCGGCAGGGAAACAGCAGCCACTTAAATTCAGTCGAAGTTCTCGACGCGAAGGACCACCGGGCTTGATTTCACGACCGGTAGTTTGCCGATGATCGCCAAGGCCTTGCGGACCGACAAGTTGCTGGCCGCGTCGAGCATGAGAATTACCGGAACGGTTTCGCCTGTGTGTCCTTCGGGCTGGATGATGGAGGAAATGCCGATCTTGGCCCCGGCCAGCACAGTGGCGATGCGCGCAAAGACGCCGGGTCGATCGGAGACATCGAGCCGGACGTAGAACCGTGACGAGATGGAGTCCATTGGAGCGACCTTGCCTTGGCCATTGTGGCTGACGAAGGGGGGGACGCGGTGATGGTTTCCGGCGCGCAAGTCGAGGGCGGCATCGGCGAGGTCTCCCAAGATGGAACTGGCGGTGGGATCCTGACCGGCTCCGCGTCCGTAGAATAAAGTGTCTCCCACGGTGTCACCACGGACGGCCACGGCATTGAACGCGTGGTTCACCGAGGCGAGCACATGGGTGTTGGGGACTAGAGCCGGATAGACCGACACCTGGATGGCAGGGTTTTGACCGTCGCCTGCGGTTTTCTTTTTTGTCTTTGGTTGAGACGAGCCCGGAGTTGCGATCGGTTGGATGATCCCGAGGAGCTTGATGGTGTAGCCCAGTTGGGCGGCAAACTGGATATCCAGTTTGGAGATGTGACGGATGCCTTCGGTATGGATGGTCTCAGGCCGGACCCAGAAGCCGTGTGCCAACGAGGCGAGGATTCCAATCTTGTGAGCGGCGTCGTGGCCGTCGACGTCGAGCGAGGGTTCGGCCTCGGCATAGCCCAAGCGTTGAGCATCGGCCAACACATCGGAGAACTCGGCCCCCTCGAGCTTCATCCGGGTGAGGATGTAGTTGCAGGTGCCATTGACGATGCCGGCGATGCGTGTGATCCGGTTGCCGGCGAAGGATTCCCGGAGCGCCTTGATGATCGGAATACCCCCGGCAACAGCGGCTTCGTAGTAGAGGTTGGTCTGGTGCTTTGCAGCCAGGGCGAAGAGTTCCGGGCCGTGGGCCGAGAGGAGAGCCTTGTTGGCGGTGACCACGGGCTTGCCCAGCTTGAGGGCCGCACGAACCACCTCGCGTGCTGTTGTCACTCCGCCCATCAATTCGACCACGATCTGAACCTTGGGATCATGCACGACCTCACTCCAATCGCCCGTCAGCACCGAGGCGGGTACGGTGAAGCCGCGCGTCCGGCGGGGATCCCGCACGGCCATGCGGGTGACGTTTAGGCGGAGGCCGAGTCGCGCCGCCATGAGGTCGCCGTTGCGTTGGAGCGCCTGCCAGACGCCACCACCCACCGTGCCACCTCCCACTAAACCCAAGTTGACCTGCTCCATCATAGAGGTGCCAAGAGTGCCCCTGCCTGCCTCCCGGGAACAACGGGGTTTTTTTGACCACACCCAATCTCCGCTGGCTATTCTGAGTTTCTCGTTGGTTGCCGTTGTCTCTGGATGTCGTTAGGCACCGGC
>JAPLUH010000111.1 GCA_026397675.1 Verrucomicrobiota bacterium | reverse complement strand
GTCGTAAATACTCACCGCGAGCCCGCCCACCTTGGGATCCAAGCTTCCGGCCACCGCCAGCAACCCGTCGCGCATGGATTCGAAGTCGGTCCGCTGACGGTTCATCCGCCAGAAGAGGGTGTTGCTCGGATCGACTTTTTGCGCCCGTGCCAGCGCCTTGCGCGAGAGCCCTGCTGCCTCGGGATCGCTCGATTGACGATATGCTGCTGAGAGCAGCATCTCGCGGTGGAGCGCCTTCATAGACCACCCCTGTTGAATCCAATGAACCGCCAAATAATCCAGCAGTTCCGGATGGCTCGGAGGCTCGGTGCGTACCCCGAAATCACTGGGAGTCTTGACCAAGGGCGATCCGAAATGCCGCATCCAAACTCGGTTGACCATGACCCGCGCGGTGAGTGGGTTTTCTGGGGAGGCCACCGACCGGGCAAACTCCAACCGACCGCTTCCCTGGGTGAAGGGCTTTCGATTCGGTCCGGCGACTATAGCCAATTGCTGCAGAGGCACCTTCGGCCCGTGATTACCCGGATTGCCCCGCTTAAAAATAACCGGTTGCGAGATGCTGGCGTTGTCCATCAAGGCCATAGCCCGCAGGGGCGCCCCAGCATGCATGGAATCAAGTTCGTCGAGCTTACGCTTGAGGGCCCGGCTCTTCTGGGCCACGGGCGTGTCGAAGAACCGGTCGATGCCGCCCAGCGCCCCCTGGATGGGCGAATCGCCTGCGTACAATACCTGCCGCAATTCCTCGGCCGCGGCGTCGGGCAATGACTTGGGCTCCGGCTGGCCGTCTTTTTTCGCCTCGGCCACAGCGGCTTTCCACTCGGTGTCGATTTGATTGAAAACTTGGCCGTAGCGAGCCGTCATCGCCGCCAAATTGGTGGGGGCCCATCCTTTGAAATCAGCCACCAGACGGGTGTTGATCGGTTGCCCCTGCCACCGACCCGCGGCCAACTCCTCGGCGATCTTCGGAGCTCGTGACGCAAAGTCATTGGTCCCCAACTCCGCCCAGGCAAAGAAGGGGGCAAACACTGGATGGGGAGATTTCTTCAACGATTCCAATCGCCCTTTCCACGCACCCACCAATCCCGGATCCAAGCTCCGCTGCCGGGCCAGGCTTTCCTGAGCGCCGCCATCCAACGCAGTGCTCTCCTGGGCCGTGAGCAAGTAATCACCGATCTTCGTCCGTAACTTCTGGATCACCGCCGCGGTTTGATCCATCCGATAGTCATCGAGATCCTTGCGACGCTTGGCCAGTTCCTTGTCGTAGTCGGCCGCCTGCTGACGATCGGGATTCTCGCCCACCAGAGGCTTGGGATCCGGTTCGTGGCTGTTGGAGAAGAGGCCGTAGAGCGAGTAATAATCGGCCGTGGGGATGGGATCGAATTTATGGTCGTGGCAACGAGCACACTGAACGGTCAGTCCCATGAGTCCGCGGGTGGTCACATCGATCCGGTCATCGATGATGTCTGCCTGATTATTGAGAAACCGGCGACCCAAGGTCAGAAACCCCATGGCCGCCAAGGGCTTGCGATCCGTCTCGGTGGCCAATTGGTCTCCGGCCAACTGCTCGATGAGGA
>JAPLUH010000103.1 GCA_026397675.1 Verrucomicrobiota bacterium | reverse complement strand
CAGGGCATTAATGAAAACGGTGGAAAGGCCGTGGTCTTCAATACCATCACCATCTCGGACGGCATTTCCATGGGCACCGAGGGCATGAAGTACTCGCTGGTGTCCCGCGAGGTGATTGCCGACTCCATTGAAACCGTCGTGGGTTGCCAGGGTTTCGACGCCTTCGTGGCGGTGGGCGGTTGCGACAAAAACATGCCGGGCTGCATCATGGCCATGGCCCGATTGAACCGCCCCAGCATCTTCGTGTATGGCGGCACCATCCTGCCGGGCGAACTCCACGGCAAAGACGTAGACCTGGTGAACATTTTTGAGGCGGTCGGCAAGAATGCCGCCGGCGCCTGCTCGGCCGAAGAGGTCGAGGCCGTCGCCGAGGTGGCCGTCCCGGGAGCCGGTTCCTGCGGTGGGATGTACACGGCCAACACCATGGCCTCAGCTATCGAAGCTTTGGGCATGAGTCTTCCGAATTCATCTGCACAAGCCGCCGTGTCTCAAGAGAAAACACGCGATTGTGAAGACGCCGGCGCAGCCGTACTGAACCTGCTCAAGAAGAACATCCGTCCGCGCGACATCATGACCAAGAAGGCGTTCGAAAACGCCATGACGGTGGTGATCGCCCTCGGCGGATCGACCAATGCGGTGATGCACCTCATCGGCATGGCCCACTGCGCCGGCGTGAAGCTGACCATCGACGACTGGACTCGCGTCGGAAAGCGAGTGCCGGTGCTGGCCGACCTCAAGCCCTCGGGCAAGTACGTCATGGCCCGCTTGGTCGAGATCGGAGGCACCGTGCCCTTGATGAAGATGCTCTTGGACAAGGGGTTGCTCCACGGAGACGTCATGACTGTGACCGGCAAGTCTCTCGCCGAAAACCTCCGCAATGCGCCGAGCTACCCAGCTGGACAAGACATCATCCGTGGCTTCGACAACCCCATTAAGAAGGACAGCCATCTGGTCGTCTTCCGCGGCAACCTCTGCCCCGGCGGTGCGCTGGGCAAGATCTCGGGCAAGGAAGGCCTCACCTTCAGCGGCAAGGCCATCGTGTTCGAAAACGAAGAAAAAGCCCTTCAGGGAATCTTGGGCGGCAAGGTGAAGAGCGGGCATGTCATCATTATCCGTGGCGAAGGACCCAAGGGCGGACCCGGCATGCGCGAAATGCTCTCCCCGACCAGCGCCATCATGGGCAAGGGTCTGGGCAAGGAAGTCGCCCTAATCACCGATGGTCGCTTCAGCGGCGGTTCCCACGGATTTGTCATCGGCCATACCACGCCGGAAGCCTTCGACGGCGGCCCAATCGCCGTGATCAAGAACGGGGACCCGATCACCATCGACGCCAAGAAGCGTGAAATTAACCTGGGCATCCCGGCCAAGGAATTGACCTCCCGCCTCAAGGCCTGGAAACAGCCCAAACCCAATTACACCCGCGGAGTTCTGGCTAAATACGCGGCCACGGTCAGCACGGCCA
The DNA here is from genome assembly GCA_026397675.1 of Verrucomicrobiota bacterium. Classification (GTDB taxonomy): domain Bacteria; phylum Verrucomicrobiota; class Verrucomicrobiia; order Limisphaerales; family UBA9464; genus SXXZ01. The sequence goes on along the minus strand of JAPLUH010000103.1, from coordinate 649 downwards.
GCGAGGGCGCGGTCACCGATCGGCAGTTCTGAGGCCCTGCTTCAGAAACCCCCAATCCTCAACAAACCCCATGGCCCTGCGCATCAAGATCTGCGGCATCACCCGAGAGGAAGATGCGTGGGCTGCGGTCGACGCGGGCGCCGATGCGCTGGGGTTTGTCTTCGTTCCTGGCACGCCCCGGTTCATTGAGCCGGGGCGGGCTGCCGCCATCACGAGGCACCTGCCTCCGTTCGTGAGTTGCGTCGGGCTCTTCGTCAACGCCGACCCCGCACTCATCCGGGCCGCTGTCACCGAGGCGCGGCTCGACACGGTTCAACTCCACGGAGACGAACCCCCGGAGGTAGGGCTGTCACTTCGGGGACAGGTGCGGGTGATCCAAGCCTTCCGCGTTCAGGGGCCCGAAACCCTGCAGCGATTGCCTAACTACCGGAAATCCGCCGATGCGTGGCTCTTAGATGCCTATGTCGCTGGAGCGGCGGGCGGAACCGGGGCCCGCTTCGATTGGAATCTCGCGGTGCAAGCCCGGGAACTGGGATACCCGTTGATCTTGGCCGGGGGTCTGAAACCAGAAAACATCGCTGAAGCGGTCCGGCAAGTACGCCCTTTTGCTGTAGATGTGTCCTCCGGAGTCGAACTCTCTCCCGGACGG
>JAPLUH010000338.1 GCA_026397675.1 Verrucomicrobiota bacterium | reverse complement strand
GATGTTGATGGCGTCCAGTGATTCCAACGTGTCGCCCGTCAACGGATCGAAGCGTGTGAACCGCTCCAATTCTTCACCGAAGAACTCTATGCGCAGGGCGTCTTCGGTGTAGGCCGGATGCAGTTCCACCACATCACCCCGGACCCGGAACTTGCCCCGGGTAAGATCAAAGTCGTTGCGCGAATACTGGAGGTCCACCAACCGGGCGAGCAACTGCTCTCGGCTGAGCGACTGACCGATGCGCAGCGGGATAACCATGCTTTCGTAATCGCGCCGGTCGCCGATGCCGTAAATGCAGGATACCGAAGCCACCACCAAAACATCCCGCCGCGACAGCAGCGAGTTCATGGTGGAGAGCCGCAAGCGCTCGATCTCCTCGTTCACGCTGCTGTCCTTCTCAATGAAGGTGTCGGTGCGCGGGATGTAAGCCTCGGGCTGGTAGAAGTCGAAATAGCTAACGAAGTACTCGACCGCGTTGTCAGGAAAGAAACTCTTGAACTCCGCGTAGAGCTGGGCCGCCAGGGTCTTGTTGTGGGACAAAACCAAGGTAGGTCTTCCCAACTGGGCCACCACATTGGCCATGGTGAAGGTCTTGCCTGACCCGGTGACCCCCAGAAGCACCTGATTGCGCTCCCCCCGCTGCAACCCCGCGACAAGCTTGACGATCGCTGCCGGCTGATCACCGGCCGGCTCGTACTCGGATTTGAGCTGAAAGAGGCTGTCGGACACGTCACAGATAAGGTAACAGCAGCGCCCGACCGACAAAAGCCCCGGAATGCTCAGCTTCGCGGAATTAGGTGGGTCTCGAAGCACCCAACGGCTTGACGTGATCACACGTGTGTCTACGGTCGCTCCATGGTTCTGGAACTGAAACTTCGCAAAGTGGGCAATTCGGTGGGTCTGGTGCTACCGAAAGAGGCGCTGGCCCACCTCAAGGCCGATGAAGGCGACACGCTGGTCTTTTCGGAATCCCCAGATGGAGGCTACCGAGTGACGCCCAACAACGACCCATTCGCCCAGCAGATGGCGATGGCCGAAGGGATCGCCCAACGATACCGCAATGCGCTGCGGGAACTGGCCAAATGAGGGAACCAGTCTGGATCCGGAGGGATGTTGTGATCGCATTCCACGAATGCCTGCTGGCCGAGCACGGTGGTTTGGCAGGCATCCGGGATGAAGGGTTGCTCGATTCCGCATTGGGCAAACCCCAGAACTTGTTCAGGTATAGCAAGCCCTCCCTGTTCGACCTCGCGGCGAGCTACAGCTTCGGCTTGACGAAAAATCATCCGTTCTTAGATGGCAACAAGCGGATCGGTTTCGCGGCCGCCATCCTGTTTCTAGAACTCAACGGGTTTCGATTCGCAGCGACTGAAGTGGATGTGGTTCTCCGCACTCTGGCACTGGCGGCCGGGGAGATGACCGAGGGAGATTACGGGGCGTGGTTGAAGGTAAATTCCAAAGAGGCCTAACTCACTTATCGATGCAAGGCACTCGAAGGCCCGATTCATGCGACAGTCCGCAGGAGAACGAATGAATTTTCAGTCGCTCTGAACCGTTTGCTTCCCGGGGCGACCCCTTTAAGGTTCCCGCCACCTCTCCTATGCAGAACGACTCGACCGGACCGGATCTCAATCGCCGCACCTTTTTCAAGGGTGCCTCCATGGCCAGCATGCTGACACTGATGGGAGCCGTTCCCATCACCGCTGAAGAAGCCAACAAGGCAGCCGGCGACAAAACGCTACCCCCACCCAAGGCCGATCCAACCTACAAAGAGAAACCGGTGGGCCCGCCCGTGAAATTCGGTGTCATCGGTCTCGGCCCGCAAGGGCGCGAAATCATCACCCACCTCGGCAAGCTGCCCAACGCGCCGGTGGTCGCCATTTGTGATCATTACAAGTCGACCCTGAAGCGGGCGGCCGACGCCGCTCCCACCGCCAAAGGTTACGCCACGGCCGAAGAACTCTTGGCCGACGCGAACGTCCAGGCCGTGGTCATTGCCACGCCCACGCACCAGCACCGCGACCTGGCCATCGCCGCGATGAAGGCCGGCAAGCACGTGTACCTCGAGGCCCCCATCGCCCACACCATCGACGACGCCCGAGCCATCGCGCAAATCGCAGCCACGCTGCCCGCCAAACAGATTTTCCAGTCGGGCATGCAGTTCCGTGAAAATCCCCAACACCATCATGTGCTGAAGTTCATCCGCACTGGAGCCACCGGAAAGCCGTCGATGAGTCGTGGCCAATGGAACAAAAAGACGAGCTGGCGCAAGGCCTCCCCTAATCCCGACCGCGAGAAGGCCCTCAACTGGCGCCTGTACAAGGAAACCTCACTGGGGCTCGTCGGAGAAATTGGCATCCACAGCCTCGACACGGCGGGATGGTACTTGGGCAGCACCCCGGTTTCGGTGACTGGGTTCGGCGGCATTACTCAATGGCAAGACGACCGCGAGGTGGCCGACACGGTCCATGTCGTGGTGGAGTTCGCCAACGGCATCCGCCATTCTTGGAGCGCCACTCTGGCCAACTCGTTCGAAGGCGAGCATGACATCTATTTTGGTGCCTCAGCGGCGGTGCTCATCCGCGACAACCGGGCGTGGATGTTCAAAGAGTCCGACGCCGAACTGCTGGGCTGGGAAGTGTACGCTCGCAAGGAAGACTTCCTGACCGACTCCGGCATCGCCCTCGTGGCCAATGCCACCAAGATCTTGGCCCAGGGCAAAAAGCCGGCCGAAGCGGCGTCGGAGACCGACTCACCCGTCCGCTACGCGCTGGAGAAATTCGTCGAACACGTCAACGACGGCACCAAGCCCGAGGCCAGCGCCGAAGTGGGCTACCGCGCCGTGGTCATGGCGGCCAAGGCCCAAGAAGCCGTCCTCAAGGGGAGCCGCGTGGAAATCCCCAAGGAATTGCTCAAAGTCTAAAGGCTAGTTCAGCGGGTGTGCCGAGCCGCCGAGGCAACGCTCACCGGTCCAATTCCGGGGATCGCTTCTGCCGCATTGCACCAAGACGGGCGACCCGTAGCGTATTCGCATGTCCCGCGCTCTTGGAAAGCCGACCGGTTGGAAACGCCTCCTCCGAGGAACTTTGGTATTGGCCGTGGCCCTCATGGGCGGCCTCGTCGGCCGCTTTGTATGGGTCACCCAAGACCGCCAGCCAGGGTACTCGATCGAACTCCATCATCCCCACTCGACTGCCACCGCCGAGGCCGGCCCACTGAAGGTCGGTTTCGGCCGACGCTCTCTGAACCCGGACATGAAGAATCCGGCGGAGCCCGTCTGGATGGCAGGGTTCAGCCAAGGTCGTTCGGCCACCAATATTCACGATGACCTCGAGGCCGTGGGGATGGTCATCGACAATGGCCAGCGGCGCATTGCCCTCGTGTCCATTGATGCCATTGGATTTTTCCACGACGACGTGGTTGCCGTCCGCAAACGCATCTCCGCCGACCTAAAGGTGGATTACACAATCGTCTGCTCGACCCACAATCATTCCACCCCCGACTTGCTCGGACTCTGGGGCCCCGATGCACTCCATTCCGGCGTAAATCCCCGCTACCGCGAGCACGTCATCGCGGCCTGTGTGGGTGTGGTCGAAGACTCAGTCCGCTCGCTCAAGGCCGCCCGCATGGCGGCCCACGAGTTGACCGTGTCGCCCGCCGGGTTGGTCGCCGACACCCGGAAGCCCGAGGTTTATGATCCGGACGTTCGCGTCCTGCACTTCCTCGATGCAGCCAATGGGCTAACCCTCGGAACGCTGGTCGGCTGGGCCAACCATCCAGAAACTCCCTGGTCCAACAATCGCGACATCACAGCCGATTTTCCGGGAATCATTCGAGAGTCCTTAGAAAAGGGTATTCGCTACGGAAGCACCCTGCACAAGCCAGGGCTCGGCGGTACCCACGTCTATGTCAATGGCGCGGTGGGTGGACTCATGACCACGCACCCGTCCGTCACGGTGCACGACCCGTTCCTGAAGACCGATTTCAAGGAGCCCTCGCACGACAAGACTCGGGCCGTGGGCAACCAAATTGCCTCGCGCATCCTCGATCGGATCGCCTCGGCCAAAGATCCCGGAGTCGGTGCGGTGCCGATGGGCATCGAGGCGCGAACCCTCGACCTCCCACTGCGCAACACCGGCTTCATGCTGGCCTCGATGCTGGGCCTGCTCGAGCGGGGACACAGCCGTTGGCTCCACTTCCGGACTGAAGTGGGAATCCTGCGCTTAGGAGAAGTTTCGATGGCCTGCATCCCTGGCGAAGTGTACCCGGAAATCGTCAACGGCGGCATCGTTCGAGCCCCGGGTGGCGACTACGATATCGAACCCTTGGAGGTGCCTCCATTGCGCGAGTTGATGCCCGGACGGGTAAAGTTTGTACTGGGCCTGGCCAACGACGAAATCGGCTACATCCTGCCCAAGTCGGAGTGGGACACCGAGCCTCCTCACCTTTTTGGGGCCCAAGGCGCTCCCTATGGCGAGGTGAATTCGGTGGGCCCCGACACGGCCTTTATTCTCCACCAGGCGCTACGACGCCAGTGCGAGGCGCTGAAGTAGTCCAGAAGACACGGCACAACCCAGGCTTGAGGTGGGTAGCTGGGATAGGGTTCACTGACTTGCCCCACCCGCCCGCGCCATGTCCTCCACTTCTGAAGCCACCGGTTTTCGCTCCCTGACCTCACAGCAGAAGAAATCCGGCCTGGCGGCTTGGCTGGGGTGGATGTTCGACGGGCTGGACATGCACATTTACACGCTGGTCGCGACCCCGTTCGTGGCGCAGTTATTGGTCATGCCCCGCACCGACAAGCAGGTGGGTGAAAAAGGCGCGCTCATTAATGCGGCCTTTCTTATTGGTTGGGCCTTGGGTGGTGCCTTCTTCGGACGCATCGGAGACGTGATGGGCCGCAGCCGAGCCCTCTGCCTGACCATCCTCTGTTATGCCGGCTTCACCGGACTCTCGGCGATTTCCACAGAATGGTGGCACCTGATGGTATTTCGATTCCTTTCGGCCCTGGGTATCGGCGGCGAGTGGGCCGTCGGGGCCTCGCTGCTGTCGGAAACTTGGCCCAAACGCTGGCGACCGTGGATCGCTGCCACCCTTCAGACTGCGGTGAATATCGGCGTGCTGCTGGCCTGCTTCTTCGGTTACCTCTTTGAGAACGCGGAGCCTCGCTACATCTTTCTAGTTGGTGTTTTTCCAGCACTCATCGTGTTGTGGATCCGGCGGGCGGTTCCCGAAACAGACGAATGGCATGCCGCACGGGCCGGTTCTGAGAAACCACCCGGACTGACTGATCTGTTTCGCGGGACGGCCGCGAAAACCACGTGGATCGTCTTGGCCATTTGTGGCGTGTCGTTGACCGCGCATTGGACCTTCATGTTCTGGCAGCAAAAGTATATCCGCGACTTGCCCGAGGTCCGGGACCTTTCGTCCGCAGGTCAAAACCGGGCCGCCGTGATCGCTCTCATGGTTCTCATGGCGGGTTCGATCTTGGGAAATTACGCGGCGGCGGCGGTGGCCCGGGCGGTCGGGTATCGCAAAGCCGTGGTCTCCTTCTGCCTCATCTACGGCGTGGTCATGGGGGTGACATTCCTAGAGGCCCGAGCCCACCTCGCCGTTCTCATCGGGTTCTTTTTCATCGGACTGTGCCAGGGAGTGTTCGGGCTCTTCACCATGTGCTTACCGCCACTATTTCCCACCCTGCTCCGAACGACCGGTGCGGGCTTTTGCTACAACATCGGTCGGCTCATCGCGGCAGGCGGTACGGTCTTTTTCGGACTGTTCACCAAAGTGGGCGATGTCCGCCAAGCCTTGCTCTACGCGGCGATCCTGTTCATCCCGGCCGCCGGCCTCGCCTGCTGGCTGCCCGAGCCAAAAGACTAAACCTCTCAGACCGGTAAGCCCCGTGGCGCACCATCGCCACAGCCGAAGCTCTTGCAGCCTGAATCCCGATGGAACCCTCACCATCACCGGTCCGGTAGACTCGCTGCTGTAAGGCGTCCGAGCCTCGAGCGACGGATTCATCGGGAGAGAGGCCATCGAGTACCGCCCCTTGCTCAGTCCCGGGGAGCTGATAGCCCTTTTCTGAAGAGTCCCCTTGTATTAAAAACCGGGGCCCGAATTCGGTTTTCTACCCCGTCCTTCCCTTCAAAAATTGACCGCTTTTGACTCGTCTTTGCACCTCTGCGCTCGTAGCCTTTTTCTGTTGAACATAACCAATCAATTCGCTCGTGCTGCGATGCTTTGTGTGGTGACAGGTTCCCTGTTGGGCCAATCCATCAACATCGTCAATGACTCCTTCGAATCCCCTCGGATTCCCGCGGGTTTTCCCGCACTGACGACCGTCGACGGTTGGCAGAAGAATCCGGCCCCGCCTCCCCAATTCGGAATCACTGGCGAGCAATGGGATCAGATGGCAGGCATCTTCCCCAACCCTCCGGAAGGTCAACCGCGGCATCTCACCAACGCCGATGGCACCCAGGTTTCGTACCTGTTCGCACTGCCTGGAGTGGGAATCAATCAGGTCGTGCCCGCCACCTACACACCGGGGATGAGTTACTCGCTACAAGTCGCTGTCCGTGGCGGTGGTGCGCTGACAACGGGTACGCAGCTTCAGATCGGCCTGTTCTACGTCGATGGGGCCAACGCAGTTCCGGTGACAGGCACTGTCATTACCGCGGCCGACGACACCGCGGCCTGGTCGACTTTGAAAGATTATTCGGTGTCTCTCACCGGAGTGAAATCAGGAGATGCTTGGCTGGGGCGCCCGATCGGTGTGTCGTTGACGTCCATCAGCCAGAACGGCGGACCCGGCATCGCCTATTGGGAATTAGACCGTGTTCGCTTGGCGGCCGTCCCTGAGCCCTCCACATGGGCGCTAGGCGGAGTCGGGGCGATCGCCCTTGGGATGATCGCTCGGCGACGACTGCTCAATTGAGCTGCATGGCCTCCCCTTTGAACGACTCCAAACACATGAGAAACTCCCCCATCGGCCGGATCGGGGTAATTCTCATAGGAATCGTTCTGGGGATGCCGATGGCGATGGAGGCGGAGAAGCGGGCTCTCTTAGTCCCCAATGGGTCCTTTGAGAGCCCCGCCACCGATTTCGTGAACATCCGAGTGGATGGGTGGCTAAAGACGGCCCGTCCTGCAGACTATCCCGAGGGCGGAGGTTTCTTGTGGGATCAACTCACAGGTGTCTTCCGCAATACCCCACCTGGCAGCCCCGACCATCTTTTGAACATGGATGGGAAACAGGCGCTGTATCTGTTTGCCATCCCCGGCGTGGGTTTGCTCAAAGACGCCACCTCCACCGACTCGCCCGACTCCTCCGCGAACTCGAATTTTCCCCATCGATTCGAGATCGGCAGTCGCTACACGCTGCGGGTGGGAGTCCTGGGACAGGGCGGTGGCATGCGATCGGGAGTACCGATAGACATCGACCTGTATTGGAGAGACGAGCTGGGAAAGATCCACTCGGTCAGCACCACGCGTGTGACCAATTCTCAGTCACTTTACCCCGACCGCCAGCAGTTCGTGGACGCAGTCGTGGTCACGCCTTTGGTCCAGCCGACTGATCCCTGGGCCGGCCATCCAATGGGCATTCGATTTCTCTCCCAAGTCGAGGACGCCGAACGCGGGGGATATTGGGATTTGGACAACATCCGCCTAGAACAGGAACTCCCCGATCTTGCAGCGCCCCGAATGACACTCCGAGTCGACCCGGCCTCCCAGAGCTGGACGATCAATTGGCCGGGACGCCGGGGTGAGAGTTACGATTTGATGGAGTCCTCTGATTTGCTGGCCTGGTCTCCGGTGGTCTTGGGGCTCACCGCCAACGACACCTCCATTGAACATACCCTGCCCATCGGCGATCGGGGGCAACGTTTCATTCGAGTGTTCGTCCGGCGGCCCTAAGACGGTGTCTACCAAATCCGACCGGATCCATCTCATGAAATGAAAGGATGGGAAATCACCTCACACCGTCGTTCTGCCGCATTCACACTCATCGAGGTACTGGTGGTGATAGCCATTCTGGCGATCCTCGCGGGCTTGCTCCTGCCGTCGCTTGCGCGCGCGCGGAGCGCCGGTAAGAGAGCCGTCTGCATCGGGAATTTGCATCAGGTGGGGCTCGCCATTCATCTGTATGCCCAAGACCATTCGGGTTCGATACCCTATGGCCCCGCAGCACCGCCTTTCTCTCACCCGTCTGAACTCTATCCATCCACCGGCTCACCAACGAGTCTGCTTTCCCTCCGTGATGGTCGGCCTGTCGGTCTGGGGCTTTTGCTCGCAAAATCCCTGAGTCAAACGCCCGCGGTTCTGTTTTGCCCGGCCTCCGATCAACCGATCGACGCTCGGAGTGAATTGGCCAAGGTTGGAACGAATCAAGCCCAGTGCAGTTACTATTACCGCCATGCGGGAGTCACTGGGATGTTCCAAAATCCTCCGGAAACACCGCCCTCCGTGCGTCTCGATTCACCCGGTAACAATTCCGAGGGCGTCCCCATCCGGGCGTTGGTCACGGATACTCAGTTTGTCTGTTCGGACGATATCGCCGTCTTCAATGTGCGAACGCGGACCCACCATGAGCAGAAGTCCAGCACCGTCCTTTGGATCGATGGTCACACGACCCATCTAGCCAATACCGACCGGCGCTACACCGTGGATCTCCGACAAAACACCGACTTGTACGACTCCTTAAACCGAATTCTCCGGGTTTTTGAACGCGCAGACCGGGAAGAGTGATTTCGCAATTCCAACCCTTCATCGCACGTGACGGCCCAATTCTGATATCAGGGGGCCTCGATCACGGGCTCAGAGCTGCGAGTCGGGGTGCTTGTGGTCGAGTTGTTTCGGGCGACGATCGACGGTGTCGGCCGGAATCTTGTCTACGAATTGACCCGTATCGCCCAATTCGGCCTGAAGCTTGACGATCCGGGCCTTAAGGTCGGCCATCACAGCCTTTGAGCCAGGATCACTGGCGAGGTTCTTCATTTCATTCGGATCCCGAACGAGGTCAAAGAGTTCCCATTGGTCGATTTTCCAGTAGTGGATGAGCTTGTGGGTGGCCGTCCGAACCCCGTAGTGGGCCCGGGTGTTGTGATGGCCCGGATCGTGGTAATAGCGGTAATAAACCTCCTGCCGCCAGCCGGCCGGAGGCGGACCACTGAACAAGGGCCGCAAACTCCGACCGTTCATGTCCGCCGGAATCAGAGCCCCCGCCAGGTCTAGGAATGTCGGAGCAAAATCACAGTTGACCGCCAGGGACTCGCTGACGGTTCCAGGGCGGATGTGGCCCGGCCACCGCATGAGGAAGGGCATGCGAAAGGAGGGCTCATACATGAAGCGCTTGTCGTACATCCCGTGGTCACCGAGGAAGAATCCCTGGTCGCTGGTGTAAATCACCACCGTGTTGTCTTTCAGGCCGTTGGCATCAATCCAGTCGAGCAGTTGACCCACGCTGTCATCCACGCTCTGCACGCAGCCCAGATAGTCCTGCAAGTAGCGGTTGTACTTCCAACGGTCGAGGTCGTCTCCGCGCACGACGCGCTCCTGGCCATTCTCGCGGACGGTCACTTCTTTGGGCACCTGACCCATCCAACGTTGCCGCTCCTGCCCGACCAGACCTTCGGGCGGAACCATCTTGAGGTCGTGCCGCGTCAAATTCTTGAACACCGACTGGTGGTTCTGCTTCAGGGCGTCGGCTCGGCCTTCGTAGTTATCCCGAAACGTCGGCGGCTCGGGAAACTCTCGGCCGGCGAACTCACGGCGATACTTCTCAGAGGGCGTCCACTCGCGGTGCGGGGCCTTATGATGGCACATCAAGAAGAAGGGCTTGTCCTTGGGCCGATTCTTCAACAACCCCACGGTCAACTCCGTGATGATCTCCGTGACGTAGCCCTTGTAGACGCGGTGACCGGTCCGGTCATAGAGCACCGGATCGTTGTAGCGCCCCTGCCCCGGGAGGATATTCCAGTCGTCGAACCCCTGAGGGTCTGAACCTAAGTGCCACTTTCCAAGCATCGCCGTATAGTACCCCGCTTGCTGCATCCGATGGGCCACTGTCGTCTTCGTCGGATCAATATCATTGAACACCGGCACTCCGTTGCGGTGGCTGTACTGCCCCGTCAGAAGAGTGGCACGACTCGGAGTGCAGATAGAATTACCGGCAAAACAACGGTCCAGTCGCAAACCCTGGGCGGCCAGACGGTCGAGATTCGGAGTCCGATTAATCCGGCTGCCATACGCGCTAATGGCGTGGGCCGCATGGTCATCGGTCATAATGAACAGGATGTTGGGCTGATCAGCAGCCAGCAGCACCGCGGCCGACACGAAGGCCGACGCGAAGGCGGTCCAAATCACGGCGGGGAGTCTCATGGCCGAAGACTGCCACACGGAACCCTGCCGAGGAAAGTCAGTCCTTGGTCGATCCTAGGTCGACAGTCCTTGAGCGCTGCCCGTCACTCGACCGAACCAGGAATCAAACCACCCCGGGCAATCCTAGTCGCTGAGCCACCTCGCCCGACAAGACCTCATAGGCCGCGGCACCCGCGCTGTAGGGATCGTAAGCCATGATGGGCTTGCCGTGGCTCGGAGCCTCGGCCAAACGAGTCGTCCGGGGGATGACCGTTTCAAAGACTTTCTCACCAAAGTGCTGCCGAACCTCGGCTACCACGCTCTGCGCCAGTCGGGTCCGGGAGTCGAACATCGTCATCACCACACCCAAGATCTCCAAACCCGGATTAATGCCGTTCTCACGCACCTGATTAATCACTCGAGTCAGCATGGCGATGCCCTCCAGCGCATAATACTCACATTGCAACGGCACGACCAATCGATCGGCTGCCGCAAAGCAATTGAGGGTCATGATGCCCAGAGACGGGGCGCAATCGAGCAAGATAACTTGGAAGCGTTCGGACTCCTTCAATGGCTGAAGAATCTTCCGGAGGCGTAGGACAGCATCCTCAGCGCGGGCCAGCTCTACTTCGATGCCGCACAAATCCAACTCGCTACCGATCATCGACAAGTTGGGATAGGCCGTCGGACGGATACGATCTTCCAGGCTGCCCAGACCCAGCAACGGTCGATACACGCTGCCTCCCTCCGTTTTCTCGAGACCCAATCCGCTCGTGGCGTTGGCCTGCGAATCCAGATCAATCAGCAGCACGGAGTAACCCCGCATCGCGAGTCCTGCGGCGAGATTGATGCTGGTGGTTGTCTTACCCACCCCGCCCTTCTGATTGGCGATGGCGATGACCTGTGCAGACATGAGGCGGACAGTCTCGCGCCGGTGAGACCCTAGGTGCAACGCGTAAGAATGCCGCGCTGCCATGCGCCGAGCGGATCATCCCTGCCTCGTCCGGCACAAACCTGTGTTGATGGCCGCAATGCCGCGCTGGTTCGGGGTCTGCGGGCGGACTCCGCGCAACGGCAGGTTCCAGGTCTCACACGCCGTGATCGGCTGGGCAGCCAGAGATCGACGGCGAAAGCGCATTTGCGTCAGAGCCACTACCCATTCGCGGCCCTCTCGCTCCACCAGTCGATGGCCTCCATCGATGCGACGGACCACCCGCACCTGGAATCCTTCAGTCAACCCCTCGGGCAGGGGCCCACCTCCGGGGATTAATTCTACCACCTCACCCCGCTCCTCATCGAATCGCTCATTGATCGTCATGAGAGAACGTTGCAGCACGGCTATGGACAAAAGGTGTCTGATGGTCGATTCAGTTCCATACAAGCTCTTACGGGCGGCTTCCCGCGGGCCGTCACCCAAAAGTCACTGCGTTCTGCGGCCCAATTGACGGTGAACGACGGATTGCTCTTGAACCCGGACCTGCGTCCGAAGCATCACAGAAACGTGATGGACAGCGCATCGGATCCGGTCGGCGCAAAGCCCAAGGGGCTCGCGAAATCTCCCCGCAAATCCCGGGGCAACTCCGCTTCAACAGCCTCGCCCGGCCCCGATTCAGGGGGAAACCGTATTAAGAACTACGTTCTCGATACCAACGTCCTGCTCCACGATCCGAACGCGTTGCTCAACTTTCAGGACAACCACGTTCTCATCCCTATCGAGGTCCTAGAGGAGGTCGATAAATTCAAGCGGGAGACGAGCGAGCGCGGTCAAAACGCCCGGACTGTTTCCCGACGACTCGATGCCCTCCGCCGCCAAGGCAATCTCAACAAGGGGGTCCAACTGGCCAATGGCGGCCGTCTCCAAATTGTTTTTCTGTCTGCACCCAAGGCTGGTTCCGCACTGGATGTGATGGCCACTGGCAGCATGGACAATCGGATCCTCGCTCAAGCCCTGTGCATCCAAGCCAACGACAAATCCTGCCCCACTATTCTGGTCACTAAGGACATCAATCTTCGGCTTAAAGCCGACGTCTATGGACTGGCCGCAGAAGACTACGAAACCGATCAGGTCAACCTGAAGGACCTCTACACGGGAATGTTCGAGTTAACGTTGCCCGCGGCGATGATCGCCGAACTCAAGTTCAACGGCGAGGTGTCTCTCCCTTCAGCACGGGTGCGGCATCCTAATGAGTACTGCACACTCATTGAGGAGGGAAACCTCAAGAGGACTGTGCTCTGCAAAGTGGACGCCAGTGGCACCAAGCTCATTCCTCTCCAGGATTGCCAAAATGTCTGGGGCATCCGACCCAAGAACCGCGAACAGCACTTCGCCCTCGACGCGCTGCTCGACCCGCGCGTGAAGTTGGTCACTCTCATGGGGAAAGCCGGCACTGGAAAAACTCTGTTGGCCTTGGCTGCGGGGCTCAAGCGAACGGTGAACGACCGCGAGTTTCGGAGGCTGATGGTGGCTCGCCCCACGATTGCCATGGGCAAGGAACTCGGATTTCTGCCCGGAACACTCAACGAGAAACTCTCGCCGTGGATGCAACCCATTCACGATGCGCTCGAAATGCTGGGAGATCTGAACATGGGTCACGAACACCGCCGAACCGGGGACATGCTTCGAGCCGGCACCATCGTTGTTGAAGCCTTGAGTTACATCCGTGGCCGGAGCATCGCTCATCAATTTATGATCGTGGACGAGGCCCAGAATCTGACACCCCTCGAGGCCAAAACCATCCTTACCCGCGTCGGTCACGGGACCAAGATCGTCCTCACCGGAGACCCGTATCAAATCGACAATCCCTACGTCGATGTGGCCTCTAATGGCTTCAATTACATCATCAGCCGCTTCAAGGAGCAGGCCTTGGCGGCCCATGTGGAACTTCAGCAAGGTGAACGCAGCGACCTGGCCGAGTTAGCCGCGAACATCCTCTGAAAAACTCCAAGCTCCGGCCCGACCCGAATGCACTTCGGTCAAATCCGGAATGCACTCATTCCGATTAGGGCGCCGACCACACCCAGGCCGAGCCCAATGTACCAGAAAAGTCGCCAGCGTGAGAGGATGGCCACCGAGCAAATCACCACTGCGATTTGCAGCGACAGCGCGGCATGGTCGCAACGGTCGTTGATCTTGCCATTGGCTTCGGCCGCCGCCTCAAACTGCTCGGCCTCCTTCTTGATGTCGCCCTTTTCGGAGTCGTATCGCTTGGCCGTCGCCGCGGCTTTTTCCATGGAAGCAAGCAGTGACTTCCGGCGAACGGCGGCTTCCGGATCCACCGCGTCAGCTTGGGAAGCAATCGGCTTGAGATGCGAAAGAATCTCCAACTCGGTCTCGTAGATATTCTGCTTGATGCTCTTGGACTGGTAGTATCCCCAGCGATTGGCAGCTTCGCTGGTCTTGATGATGGCGTCGGTCTTGGCGTTGTCGCCCTTGTTTTCGATGAATGCCAGTACTACAGCCAGCAACGCAATGGTGATGGCCACCTGTTTACTGAACGGATCGTTCGCTTCGGGTATTTCTGGGGTTTCAGACATGAAAGAGGAAGGTTCTAAAAAATTCTGTTCGTCGGATCGTGGTTTCAAAAGGAATCACTAACGCACCCGGTGCCGTCAAGTCGAAGCCCCATGTTCGTTCAGTTGGCAGCCAATCTGCCCCACGGAACGGCGCCGCGCAGCCATTTTCAAACACCAAAACCGGTGCTCTATGACCCTGAAGGCCTGAAAATCAAGAGGGGCTGCAGTTGCAAGTCTCCCCCTCGAGACCCCTTCTAAAGCATCTATTGATCCACCCGTCAAACACCGATAAACAAAAAGCCCGCGACCTCATTGGGACGCGGGCTTTGAAGAAATCTCAGGAGGATCAACGCTGATCAGCGTGAGCGAGATCAGCGGGATCAATAACGATCGCCACCGCCACGGTCGCCGCGCCAACCGCCGCCGCCGCCGCCGCCGCCGCCACGGTCGCCGCCGCCGCCGCCACCACCGCGGTCACCGCGCCATCCACCGCCGCCGCCGCCGCCACCGCCGCCACCACCTAGGTAGCCGCCACCGCCGCCGCCGCCACCGCCACCACCTCGGTAGCCGCCACCGCCGCCGCCACCACCACCGCCACGGAAGCCGCCGCCACCACCACCGGGGGCGCGCTCTTCACGGGGACGGGCAATATTGACGGTCAACGCACGACCACCCAGATCTTTGCCGTGAAAGAGTTCCACAGCACGATTGGCTTCGTCCGCCGTCGAGAACTCGACGAAGGCGAATCCGCGGGACTTTCCAGTCACGCGATCGAGCATCAGGTTGACATTGGTAACCACACCGGCCGCCGAAAAGTGATCCTGGAGGTCACGTTCCTGCGTCTGGTAGGACAGGTTTCCCACAAACAAACGGGAATTGTTATCCATACGACTTTTGGCCGCTCTTCAACCGAGTGAGGGAAACTGCACCAGCAGACTTCAATTGCGGGGACTTAACTGAGCGACCTCCACAAACCGTCAACGTGACGCCGACACTACATGTTCCAAACGGACAGCGGAGTTATAGCAATCCGTTGAAGGCGGTCAAATGTATATTAGTAGCATTGGAATCAATCATCTTTGCCCTCCTGCTCGCCAGCGCCTTATCGGTGAGATTTTCCTATGTAAAGTCCGCGTCGTTCGGCCTACGGACAATTACTAATTTATTAGTTGCACTGCTTCGTTCCGAAATTCGCCCGCAAGGAAAATTGCAGGCCTCTTCGTTCGTTTTTCGGCTCAGCGCCCCGGCTCCGTGCTTCCCTGCACTCCTTCTTGCAGACACGCTGCACGGGTTCCCCGAACGGCCTGTTGTGTCTCCTCAGGTGTTCCTCCGTGCATCCAGACCCGGAAGACCCGGATTCCCATCAGGCACATCGCAAAGTAACATCGATCGCTGGCAAACCCCATGATCCCCCTGCACCACCTCCGAGCCGGCGTCATCGGCACTGGCTTCATCGGACCCGTTCACATCGAAGCTCTCAAACGCCTCGGTGTTCAGGTGACCGCTGTCTGCGGCTCAACCGCCTCAGCTCAAGAGTGCGCCGATC
Source organism: Verrucomicrobiota bacterium (assembly GCA_026397675.1). Taxonomy (GTDB): domain Bacteria; phylum Verrucomicrobiota; class Verrucomicrobiia; order Limisphaerales; family UBA9464; genus SXXZ01. Next base: position 2,150 of record JAPLUH010000338.1, on the reverse strand, counting down.
GGTGGGGCATCCCGGAGGTCTATGGGGACTATGACGTCGATGCACTAGTTCGCTCTGCGAACGTAGATGTCATCCACATCACTTCGCCCAACAAGGCGCATGTGGCGCAGTCGCTCAAGGCCCTGCGTGCGGGCAAGCACGTCGTCTGCGAAAAACCACTGGGCATGAACTCCCGGGAAACGGCCCGTGTGGTTGCTGCGGTTCAGAAACCCAACGCACCGGTATTCGCCGTGAACTACATGTGCCGATTCTTCCCGGCCATCCTTCAACTGCGAGCCATGGTTGCACGCGGCGATCTCGGCCGAATCATTCATGTCCAAGGGCACTTCTTTCAAGATTGGCTGCTTCATGACACGGACTACAACTGGCGGTTGATCGCCTCCGAAGGCGGCAAACTGCGTGCGGTCGGCGACATTGGAACCCACTGGATCGATGCGGTTTCCTTCATTTTGGGAAGCCGGGCCGAGCGCGTCTTTGCGCACCTGGAGACCTTCCACAAAACCCGCTTCCGACCGCCGGGGGCGCAGAAGACCTTCGCCACCCCGGACCCGGCCTCAACAATTCCCTACCCAGTGGACACCGAGGATTTCGGCAGCGTCCTGCTGCGTTTCGGAAAATCAGACCATGGCTATGCGGAAGGTGTGCACGCCAACGCCTCCATCTCACAGGTGGCTGCCGGTTGGAAATGCAGCCTGTCCCTCGGAATCTATGGCACTCATGGAAGTGCCCGCTGGGACTTCCAGCAACCCAATGAAATTCTCATCGGACGTCGCGACGGACCCAACGAGATTCTCCAGCGGGGAACGCCCGGTTTCCTGGAGGATGTGGCCGGCTTCACGGATACTCCGGGCGGACATCCCGAGGGATTCCCCGACAGCCACAAGATGCAGTACCGAGCCATCTATGAGCACATCGCCAGCGGGCGACAGACCCCGCTGCTCTTCGCGACCGCCCAGGATGGACACTACGAAGTACGGCTCTGCGAAGCGGTGCTGCGCTCCAGTCGATCAGGCCGTTGGGTTCGGATTTGACGGACTCGAGGCGTTTGCGGCCGTCACTGGGGTTTTCCAGATAGGCACCACTTGCTTCATCTCGTCGATCACCCACTGACAGGCGGCAAAGGCCCCAGCCCGATGGGCTGAAACCACCTCGATCCAAAGGGACGACTCACCCACCGCCACCCGGCCGATGCGGTGGACCAACCGTACGGATTCTATAGACCCTCTCTCAGCCAACCGGTCGAAGAGCCGATGGAACTGGTGCTCGGCCATGGATACAAAACAACTGTAATCGAGCGCCACGATCGCATCGCTCCCCTCCTGTCCCCGGACGACGCCCGAGAAGTAAACGGCAGCCCCCATGCCGGATGAGAGGGTCCGGTCTGCAACGAGGCCCGCTTCATCGATCGGATCGCGGGTAATGGAAAGAAAACGCTTCATCCGCCTTGGACGGGAGGGAACAACGATACGTGATCACCGGCTTTCAGAACATACTCGCCATCCTGATACTCGACTCCCACAGCAATCAAAGTCGAACGGCGCAGTTCGGCCAACGCGGGATGGGCTTGGTACAGGATAGAGAGGAGCCCATCCACCGAGGTCGCCTCGGACACCGTGACGACAGTCTCCGAGCACCCTGCCAACTCCGCGAAGTAGGACCAGAACGTCACCTGGATGGTCATCGCGCAGCCTTGCGGACCGGGACCTGGGTCTCCTTCGGCGCATAGATCTCGGGCTTCAGCACACCCACATAGGGCAGGTTGCGATACCGCTCCGCGAAATCGAGCCCGTACCCGACGACAAACAAATTCGGGATCCGGAAGCCGACATAATCGGCCTCGAAGTTGCCTACACGACGCTCCTTTTTGTCGAGAAGCACACACGTCCGGATGGAGGCAGGCTTAAGGGCAAGAATCTTCTCAGTCACGGCCCGAAGGGTTATGCCCGTGTACATAATGTCAGCGACCACCAAGACGTGGACGCCACCGACATCAAGTTTGAGTTCCTTGGTGAAGACCAGGTTGCCCGATTCCGTGCCCGATCAGTAACTGGAGACCCCCAGAAAATCTACGCGCAGCGGGAAATCCAACCGTCGCAGCAAATCGGCCAAGAACAGAACGGTGCCACTCAGCAGCGAAACGACGAGCACAT
>JAPLUH010000099.1 GCA_026397675.1 Verrucomicrobiota bacterium | reverse complement strand
CCACCACGCGGGACATGCAGTGGTAGAAGCCGCTGGAGGCATCTGGATGGGCTTTGAGGCGTCGAGTTCTCATGAAGCGTCTGCCTCATGATTCGTTGCCTCTGGACGAGTTCTTTCGAAAAAAGAGCCTGTCCCTTAAATATTCTTAAATATTTGAGCCTGTCCCTCTTGGGGGTGTTGATTCCGGCGGTCTTATGGCGTGGCTATGACTTCGTTGCTGCTGTCTCCGTCCTCGTCTTCGTCCGACTCTACGCTGGCTACTTCAGCTCCGATGAAGCGCAGGATTTCAAGTTTTCCAGCGCCGGTCTCAGAGGAGGTTTCAAACATGGGCGATGCTGAGAGGCCAAGCTGCTGGAAGAGTGCTTCAAATTGCCCGCGCGTCTCTCGCAAGATGGCCGGCTTGGTCTTGTCGACCTTGGTGAAGACTATGGCAAAATCGATGTCGGCTCCGATAAGCCACTGGACGAAATCTTTGTCGAGTTTCTGCATCGGCAGGCGTGAGTCGATCAGCACGAAGACGCGGATGAGTGATTCCCGCTGTTCAAGGTAATCGATGATCATCTCCTCGAAGCGCTCCCGAGCAGCTAAGTTCTTCTGTGCGAAGCCGTATCCGGGAAGATCTACTAGGTGCCAGTCACGGTTGATGAGAAAAAAGTTGAGCGTCTTGGTGTGGCCCGGGGTGGCCGACACTTTGGCGAGGCCAGCCTGTCCAGTGAGGCGGTTGATGAGCGAGGACTTGCCTACGTTGGAACGCCCGATGAAGGCGAATTCCGGGACGTCAGGGTCCGGGCATCCATCCAGGTCGGTGGCGCTGATCACGAATTGAGCGGAGCGAATTTGCATGCAGGATCCTCAGGCGAACGGAACCTAAGGTATCGGGTTCTTAGCTCCATGGACATCCCGGATGCAGATTCCCGACAGAGGGGCTCGCCTCCCGGTCCGTTGAGACTATTTTGTCCGGGTGATTAGGGCGCTGTTTCATCGGTGGACTTGGCGAATGGCCTGGCGGGAGTCCCGAGCCGCTCGGGTTCGGTTGATTTGGTTTTCCTTGTCAATCTCGCTGGGAGTGGCGGCCTTGGCGGCGGTTGGATCGTTGTCAGCGACGTTGCGTGAGGCGATTGAGGTGCAGGCCAAAACCTTGTTGGGTGCGGATCTGGTGTTGGCCTCGCGGCAGCCCTTTTCACCGGAAGCGGAGGCGTTGGCTCGGTCCGTGCCCGCTTTAGAGAGGGCTCGCGAAACAAGCTTTTCTACCATGGCGGTATTTCCCGCACTGACCAATGCCACGCGACTGGTCAATGCGAGGGCGTTGGAAGGCGAGTTCCCGTTCTATGGTCAACTGGAGTGCCAACCACCCTCAGCGCTGGAGGCATTGCGCCGCGGTGACGGGGTGATCCTCGATTCGAGCGTGTTGTTCCAATTTGGACTGAAAATAGGGGATCCGGTTCATATTGGCCGTTGGAAGACACAAATTCTTGGATCACTGGTCCGGGTACCCGGAGACACGGTGGCGTTCTCCGCGCTGGCACCCCGGGCTTACTTGTCGGCCTCCCGGTTGACGGAGACGGGGTTGCTGGGGGTGGCCAGTCTGGCGCGGTACCGGATGATGTTCCGTTGGCCCGATGCCGCTGCGGTGGAGCAATGGTCTGCCACCCATCGAACCGAGTTGCCCGGACTGCGTTTGGAGGCCGATACGGTGGACAAGCGCAAGCAGGACCTGGGTCGAACGCTTCAAAACCTAAACCGGTTTCTCAATTTGGTGGCGGCGGTCGCATTAATTCTGGGTTCCATCGGGATCGCCAGTGCTCTTCAAGTGCATGTGGGATCCAAACTGGCGAATGCGGCGATTCTTCGATGTCTCGGGGCAGGGATCGATGCCACGTCAGCCATTTATCTCGCACAAGGTTTGGCTCTGACCACCTTGGGAACTGCCGTGGGCTTGATCTTGGGTGGCATGGTACAACCGCTGATTCCCCGACTCCTGGAGGGTTGGCTGCCGGTCACCTTCGAGGCGCAGTTCCAGCTGCTGCCCGCCTTGGTCGCGGCCTTGGCGGGCTTCTCGGTGAGTTTAGCCTTCACGTTGTTGCCATTGGGTGTCGTTCGATCGGTTTCGCCATTGAGTGTGATTCGGGCCGACTATTCGCGAGGCGACACCTCCGACCGGCGCTGGAGGATTCGGATCGGTCTGGCGATTCTGGCGGCCCTGAGTCTTTTTGCCACCGTCCAAGCCCGTAAGCCGTGGGAAGGATTGGCCACGGTGGCCGGACTGCTGGCGGCCTTTGGGGCCTTGGCAGGAGTGGCCCGAATGTTGACTTGGATGGTCCGGAAATGGACTCCTGCCTCCTGGCCCTTTGCGGTGCGTCAAGGCCTGGCTAGTCTTCATCGGCCCGGCAATCGCACGCTGTTGGTGCTGACCTCGGTCGGTCTGGGAACCTTCCTGCTCGTCACCCTCCAGTTAACCCGGGATGTGCTGTTGACCCAGTTATTTCCCGCCGACCGCTTGCAGCAACCCAACGCCATTCTCTTCGACATTCAGTCCGATCAACGCGAAGACGTGATCGCGACGGTTCGGGCCGAGGGTTTCCCGGTGCTCGACATGGCTCCCATCGTGACGATGCGCATCGCCTCCCTGAAGGGTCGGAGTGCGGATAGTTTGCTGGCTGAGACCAATAGCCCCATCCCCGGGTGGACCTTGCGGCGGGAGTATCGGTCCACTTTCCGCGGCAAGTTGGTCGAATCGGAGCGGTTGATCGCCGGCCGGTTTGTGCCGAAGGCCTCCGAAGCCGAGGGCCCGGTACCCATCACCGTGGAGTCGGTCATCGCCCGGGATCTCGGCCTGAGTGTCGGTGATGCGATCACCTTCGACATCCAGGGAGTGCCCATGGAAACCCGTGTGGCAGGCCTTCGGGAGGTGGATTGGAAACAGGTTCGGCCCAATTTCTTCGTGGTGTTCCCGGAAGGTGTTTTGGAATCGGCTCCGGCCATGACCGTCTTGGCGACGCGGGTTGCAGATGCGGCCGCCTCGGCCCGGCTTCAACGATCCCTGGTGGAACGGTTTCCCAATGTCTCCACCATCGATCTGACCCTCGTCTTGGAGACCCTGGACCGCGTGGTCACCCAAGCGGGTTACGGCATCCGCTTCATGGCCCTTTTCACTGTGGTGACCGGTCTGGTGGTGATGGCGGGAGCGATTCTGACGGGGCGCTGGCAGCGGGTCCGTGAGATGGTGCTGCTGCGAACCTTGGGCGCCAGCCGACGCCAGTTGCAGCAGGCGCTGCTGGCCGAGTACGCCTCTCTGGGAGTGATGGGGGCCCTGACTGGGACCCTGCTGGCCTGTGCCGCTGCCTGGGCTTTGGCTCGATTCGGCTTCCGAACCCCGTTTACCGCCTCTCCCATAATCCTTCTGGGCGCCGTGGTCATCGTGACCACATTGACCGTGGTGGTGGGTTTGTTTTCCAGTCGCGGGATCACCCAGCAGTCCCCGCTGGAGGTCTTACGCAGCGAGTCGGTGTCGTGAGTGGGTTTCATGAGAGAAAGAGGCTCGTCAATCTCCTGTCATCCTTGGGTTTACAAGCTGGGGTTGCCCCGATCACCATGTTCCTACGGAAGGCGCTTTCGCCAACCGGCCTTGCATGACCGCCGACATTCGACACGACTGGACTCTCGAGTCCCTCCGCGAACTGTATGACACGCCGTTGATGGAACTGGTGTTCCGTGCGGCGAGCGTGCATCGGAAATTCCATGATCCGGCGGAGATGCAGGTCAGCAAACTGATCTCCATTAAGACTGGGGCTTGCCCGGAAGATTGCTCCTACTGCGCTCAGTCTTCCCGGTATTCCACCGGGGTCAGCCCGGAGCGCCTCATGGAAAAGGAGAAGGTGGTGGAGATCGCCAACCGGGCTAAGCAGGCCGGAGTTTCCCGAGTGTGCCTGGGAGCGGCTTGGCGTGAGGTGAAAGACAACGCCCAGTTCGACCGAGTTCTAGACATGGTCCGCGGGGTCACTGACCTCGGCATGGAGGTTTGTTGTACTCTGGGAATGCTCAACGAGCATCAAGCCAAGCGTCTCGAGGAGGCGGGCCTTTACGCTTACAACCACAACGTCGATTCGTCGGCCGAGTTCTACGAGACCATCATCACCACCCGTACCTATGCGGATCGGTTGAAGACCTTGGAGGAAGTTCGCAAGACCAACGTAACCTTGTGTTCGGGCGGCATCATCGGCCTGGGCGAGACGGTGGATGATCGATTGAAGATGCTGCAGACGCTCTCTCAAATTGAGCCGCATCCGGAGTCCGTGCCCATTAATATTCTGAGCAAGGTCGCAGGCACTCCGATGGCCGATAATCCGGATGTGCCCGTCTGGGATGTGATTCGCATGATCGCCACGGCGCGCATTGTCCTGCCGCGATCGGATGTCCGTCTGACCGCCGGTCGGGTTAAGCTCGACGACACAGCCCAGGCCCTGTGCTTCATGGCCGGAGCCAATTCCATCTTCAGCAGTGAGACCGAATTCATGCTGACGAAGGCCGTGCCGTCGCCGAGCTATGATCGGGATGCCGAGCTGCTCAAGGCACTCGGCCTTCGCATGCGGGAGCCCTTCAAACACGGTCGAACGCATCCTGCGCAGGAGACCGGTTGCAGCCTAGCGGGTTGAGGTCGATTTCGTTGGGACACGAGTTTTCGGGGACTCGAGCTCACTAAGTGAGGCTCAAGCTTCCGGGCGGGGATGCCGATGCATTCCCATCGCCCGTGTGGCTGATGCCTCATGACTGAACCTCGCGATCCACTCCTGGCTCCTCAACCCGGTCCTGACCGGAGCCACTCCGCTCGGACTCGGACTCCGGAACCCCGACCCACTTCCCAATGGGTTCCCCGCACTCGGTTTCAAAAGGTGTTCTTCCGCCTGGGGCTTTGGCCTCGGTTGCGCAATCCGTTGTCGTTTCGATCGAGCCTCCTCGTCGCGTTTTTGGGGTTCACGCTGCTTCCAATGTTGGTCTTCGGTCCATGGTTGGACCAGGCACTCCAGAAGCCTACCCCCGATCTTTCGCTCACCTCACAGGCCAGTGAGGGTGCTGTAGCCCTGAGCCGCTCGGTCGCCATGGGCAGCGGGCAGAGTCGTGGCTGGGTGGTCATTGCCGCATTAGTCCTCCTCGCCATCGCCTTGATGATCGCCTCGTGGTTGTCCGCCCAATGGGTCGGGCCTCTTGATGCGTTGCCCCGACAGTTGAAAGGCGTCGATTCTCAAGAAGGTCCGGAAATCCGGCTGTCTTCGATCCGCTGGGCTCCCGACGAGTTGCAGGAAATCCAAGAAGCCCTCCTCGGCCTGCGACAACGAGTCCAGCGCAACCTGTCGGAGATTTCCGCGACCCGACAGCAGACAGACCAGAGCTTGTCAGATCTCATTCGTGTCCGCCAATCGGTCGAGAATCAGGTGTTGGAGCGCACCCAGGAATTGACCGACAAACTGCGTCGTGCCGAGAAGTCGGAGCGTTCCAAAGGGTTGTTTCTGGCCCAGATGAGCCATGAAATCCGCACCCCGCTCAATGGCGTGCTGGGGATGCTCCATTTGTTAGAGAAAAGTTCGCTCGATGCCGAACAACGCGATTGGGCCGAGACCCTCCGCTCCAGCTCCAGCACCTTGTTGAATGTTCTCAATGACAGTCTGGATTTCTCGAAGATTGAGGCCGGCAAGATGCGGTTGGCGGTCGACGAATTTGACCTTCGGACAGTGTTCCAGCGCGTCGGTAAACTCTTCACGCCTCGGGCAGATGAGAAAAAATTAGCCCTGGAGGTTCAATTTGATTCTCACCTTCCTGAACGGGTGAAGGGGGATGCCGATCGATTGGCTCAGGTGGTTTCCAATCTGGTTTCCAATGCCATCCAGTTCACTCAGAGCGGCATGGTTCGGGTGGCTGTGGTTCTCACGAGTCGGGATGTGTCTTTGGTCGGGATTCGAATCGAGGTAGAAGACACCGGCATCGGCATGGATTCGGAGTCCCAGGCCCGATTGTTTCAGCCCTATTTCCAAGCCGACAGTCCGTCACAACGACGAGTGTCGGGCGGAACCGGGTTGGGGTTGGCTATTTCTCGGCAGTTGGTCCAGTTGATGGGTGGGCAAGTGAGCGTGCGTAGTCGACCCGAGCAGGGGACTCAAATTGCGGTGAACCTGGTGTTTCCGGTGGTGGATCCCCGATCTGGCGCGCCTGCTGGGTCGGTGCCCGCGCCCCCAAAACCCTTCCGCGCGCTGCGCTTGCTGGTGGTGGATGACGATCCCACCAGTCAGAAGTTTATCCGCATTTTGCTGGCTCGGTCAGGCCATGAAGTTCAGACCCTCGACACGGCTGAGGCCATGCTGTCGGATTGGATTCTGGGGGCGCGCTTTGATGCCGTTTTGCTCGACCTTCAGTTGCCTCAGATGAGTGGTCTGGAGTTGGCGGTCCGACTTCGCGAACTCGAGGCCGCGTCTGTGGTCACAGCGGCCTCCGCTCGATCGGGAACGGTCCGTCCGGGGACCCGAACTTACCTCATCGCACTCACCGCCAGCGCCCTAGAAGAGGATCGTCGGCAAGCCCTGCAAGCCGGCTTCGATTTATTTATAACTAAGCCCCTTCGTGTTGTGGAACTCGAGGCAGCCTTGGAACGCTTGGCTGCTCTGGGCTGAGCCCAATCGGCAAATCACAAATCGAGGAATCGCGAGAACTGGGGCGGGTGTGGTGAGGTTCCCTCGACAGCGGGTGTGGGGTGAGCGTAACTTTCACAGATTAATTTCCCCGCCATGATCCCCACTTCTCGCTCGGGCTCCCGTCTGGCCGTGCTGGCCAGAATCGTTGCCGTCACCGCCACCCTCGCCATTCACGCTGCTGACCTGTCGATTCCCGGTCGCCGGATCCTCGCTGCCGACGATTCGACTCGGCGTTTGGCCATTATCGCGCCGGACGGTTCTTTCGAGTGGGAGATCGCTGTCAGCGCTATCCACGATGCGCACGTGTTGCCCAACGGTCATGTGCTCCTCCAGCAGGGGTGGACGAAGGTTCAGGAGGTTGACCGCGATAAAAAGGTGGTCTGGGAATACGACGCGGCGAAGGCCAACCCGGGCAAGCCGGTCGAGGTGCATGCCTTTCAGCGCGTGGAAAACGGTCTAACGATGATCGCTGAATCCGGCCCAGCTCGGATCATCGAGGTGGATCGTGACGGCAAGGTTCAGCGCGAGGTGAAGCTGCAAGTGGATCATCCGAATGCGCATTCTGATACCCGCCGGGTCCGCAAAATCGCCAATGGCAATTACCTGGTGACCCATGAGGCCGACGGCCGGATCCGTGAATACGATGCGAAGGGCAAGATCGTCTGGCAGTACGACATCCCTCTCTTCGGCAAGGAGCGCAAGGGCGGCCACGGCCCAGAGGCCTGGGGCAATCAGGCCTACAGCGCCATCCGCTTGGCTAATGGCAATACCCTCATCGGCGGCGGCAATAGCCACAGCGTGCTCGAGGTGGATCGCGCCGGAAAGATCGTGTGGCAGGTGAGCCAGAACGATCTCCCCGGTATCACGCTGGCTTGGGTCACTAGTGTGGATCGCCTGCCCAATGGCAACACGCTCATGGGTAACTGCCACGCCGGCCCGGAAAATCCTCAGTTTATCGAAGTCACCCGAGAGAAGAAGGTGGTTTGGAGCTGGAAGGATTTCACCCGCTTTGGCAACTCGACCCCGGTGGTCGCCGTTTTACCTGCGCACAAGTGAGCTGAGTCTCCATGGCACCGTGTTTGGCTTCTATTCCGAGTCGGCTAATGGCCTGCGTTGCCGCGCTGACGCTGGGATTGGCGACGACGGGGCCCGTCGCGGGCGCAGGCACGAGTGCCGACAGCGGGTCCTCAACGGTGTCGACCTCTTCGAACTCGGTCCCGTCGCGGGATCCGAGGCGTTCACACTGGTCCTTTCAACCCGTGCGGCAGACGGTGCCGCCGGCCTTGGCGACGGAGCGACGGGGTGAGGGGCCGAGCCATGCGATGGATGCGTTCATCGCTGAGCGCCTGCGGCAAAAGGGCTTGCCGGTTCCAAAGGCAGCGACTCGGAGGGCTTTAATACGCAGGGTCACCTACGATTTAACGGGTCTGCCGCCCACGCCCGAGGCCGTCGAAGCCTTCGTCAACGACCCTTCCGCACAAGCGTGGGAAAACCTGGTCGATCGTTTGCTGGAATCCCCGCATTACGGAGAAAAGTGGGGACGTCATTGGCTCGATTTGGTGCGCTTTGCTGAGACCAACAGCTACGAGACCGACGAGGTCAAACCCCACGCCTGGCGCTACCGCGACTATGTCATTCGCGCGTTCAACACCGACAAACCCTATGACCGCTTCATCCGGGAACAATTGGCCGGAGATGAACTTCCGGACAGTGGTGCGGATGGCTTGATCGCCACGGGGTTCTATCGCCTGGGCATTTGGGACAACGACCCGGCCGACAAGGAGCTCGCGCTGTACGATCAACTCGATGATTTGGTTGCCACGACGGGTCAGGTGTTTCTGGGGCTGACAGTCGATTGTGCCCGTTGTCACGACCACAAGATCGACCCAATTTCCCAGCGAGATTACTACGCGCTGCTAGCCTTTTTTCGGAACATTCACCCCTACCATAATGGCGGTGCGACCGATGAGTTGCCTCTGCCGGGCCAGACCGCGGCCAAAGCACTCGTCGTGACCGAAGCAGGTCGATCAGCCCCGGTCACCCACCTCCTGCGACGCGGCAATCCGGGCAGCCCCGGCGAGGCCGTGGAACCGGGTTTCCTGTCGGTCTTGGGTGCAGCCATCCCGAGCGTGACTCCGCCGGCCTCCGGTCGATCTTCCGGGCGCCGCCGGGCCTTGGCGGATTGGATTGCTGCGCCCGATAATCCGCTGACGGCTCGTGTGATCGTTAATCGGGTTTTCCAGCACCACTTCGGTCGAGGCCTGGTGCGTACTCCCAGCGACTTCGGGGTTCAGGGAAGTGTTCCCACCCACCCCGAACTGCTCGATTGGTTGGCTGCGGAGTTCATTCAGGATGGGTGGAGCCTCAAGCGGTTGCATCGGTTGATCCTCACCTCCCAGGCCTACCGAGCTTCGAGCGTGCCGACGTCGGAAGCCCTGAAGGCGGATCCCGCGAACGACTTATTCTCCCGTTTCGACATGCGTCGACTCACCGCCGAGGAAATTCGTGATTCGGTGCTCTGGATGGGTGGGTCGGGTAATCCGCGCATGTATGGGCCTGGAGTCTATGTGAACTTGCCGAAGGAGGTTTTAGCTAGCCAGTCGGTGCCCGGAAAGGGTTGGGGAAAGTCACCGCCGTCGGAGCAGGCGCGGAGAAG
>JAPLUH010000360.1 GCA_026397675.1 Verrucomicrobiota bacterium | reverse complement strand
CGGGTGGTGACATTCAGACCAAAACCCTCGCAACAGAACGACGCCACGACACTGCCGTGCAAAATGGCGCGTCGGAGATCAGATTCGACCGTTCCGGTTTTCTGGGCCGCCAGGTAACCGATCAAACCGCCCACGAACGAGTCCCCTGCACCGGTCGGGTCAACCACCTTGCGGAGCGGATAGGCCGGCGCGATGAAGAGCCCCTTCGGACCCGAGAGAATGGAACCGTGCTCGCCTTTTTTGATGATGACGTACTTCGGGCCCATCCGGTGAATCTTGGTCAGGGCGCTGACCACATTGTCGTCGGAGACCAATTGACGGGCCTCGCTGTCATTGAGCACCAGGCAGTCAATGCGCTTCAACAGGGTCAGGACCTCGGGCAATGCAATGTTCAGCCACAGGTCCATCGTGTCGGCGATGACGAACTTGGACTTGGAGATCTGATCGAGCACCCGGTGCTGAACACCCGGAGAAATGTTAGCCAAGAGAACAAACGGCGTGGACTCGTAGGCCGCCGGAAGCGCGGGCTGCCAGTGCTCGATGACTCCGAGAACAGTTTCCACCGTCCGCCGGTTGTTCATGTTGACCTCGTATTCGCCCGACCAATGGAAGGTCTTCCCGTCTTTCACCCGCTCCAATCCCTGGAGACAAATACCGTGCTTCTTGAACAGCGTGAGGTATTTGGTCGGAAAGTCGCCCCCGACGACACCCAACAAGCGAGTCGGTGCGAAGAAGCTCGAAGCCACGGCCGCATGGCTGGCGGAGCCGCCCAACAAGCGAGGGTTTTCTGATTTTGGAGTCTTAATGGAATCCAGCGCGGTGGTACCGATGACGAGAACGCTCATGAGTGTGGACCAACCCTATCGTCAGCCACCGGCTACGATCAAGAGCACGGCACAGGGAAGATGAGGAGTGACGCTGCGCCCCTCAATTTTGAACCACCGCTAGCGGAGGTAATCCATCAAGGACATCGACAAGATCTTGCCGCCCGTCTGGAGGGCGGCCTGGTAAGAAACCTGAGTCTCGTTCAGTCGGACCAATGCCTTGGCCAAGTCGGCGTCGGTCTCGCCAGAAATTTGGCCTTCGAGGGATAGCAATCGGTCACTCACCGTCGCACTGGCGGCCTCCAAGCGGCCTTGCACGACGCCATTGGCGGCGATGTGGCGCAACAAATTGTCAGAATCGGCCTGCAGCCCCACCGCCGTGGTGGTCGTGACCGCGGCTCCGTTGCCAGCCAGCAACTGATCCTGGAACTGGATGAGGTGATTGAAGAAATCGGCTCCAGCTCGAGGGTCTTCAATCAAACCGGCCGGACCGGAGCCCGTCGGGTTCGAGCCCACCACGCTGGCGCTGAGTTCCTGACCTTCGGCAATGTCCAAAGACGGTATGTCCTGATTGCCATTGTAGGTCACTGACTGCACCCGACCGTCGGTGCCCAGGGTCAAGGTGTAAGGCGGTTGACCATTGCGGGTGCCAGCCATCACCGAATCCCCACGCAGGTTAATATTCGCCGAGGATACAGCCTGTTGGATCATCTGGGTCACCTCCGCTGCGTAAGTCTTGAGATCGTCGGCCGAGCGGATGCTATTGGCCTTCACGGCCAATTCCCCGGCTCGAGTGGCGATCTTGGACAACGAGCGCATCACCGTGTTGGTCGTGGTGGCCGTCTCCTTGAGCCGGGTAACGTTGCGACCGTACTGACCCACCCGACCGCGCTCCCCCTCGAGATCCAACGCCCGACGCACGGCACCCGGATCGTCCTCGGGCAGGGTGACTCTCTGACCGGTGGAAATCTGCGCCTGATAGCGAGCTTGGCGTGCGGTAATGCTGCCCAGGTTGGAAATCAACCGATCGGCATAGGCTCCTGAAGTCACTCGAATCATGTTATTGGCCTTTCAGTGAAGATCCCTAGCGCTTGAGGCTCAGGGTCGTATCCATCAGTTCGTCGATGGTGTTGATGAGCTTAGCACTGGCCTGATAGCCGCGCTGAAAGCGAGTGAGGTCGGCCATTTCTTCATCAATAGAAACACCGCTGACCGAATCCCTCTGTCCCTTCAGCAACTCAGCGATCACCTTTTGGTCGGCCAATTGCTGATTGACGGAGGAAAGGTCTTCGCCCAGCCGACCGACGATTCGGTTGTAGGCATTGCCCAAAGTTTGACCATCTAGTGCTGCTATGGGGCGGTTTCCCAACTGCGAGAGAGCCTGGGCCACGCGATTGTCGCCCCGTGCGGTCGCGCTGCCGGAAACCTGCAGGGAATTCGGATTATCCAATAGCTCCTGGTTGACACGAATATCCGCGGCGGAAGAACCCAGGAAGAAGGCCCGACCCGTAGTGCCATCGAGAGCGAAGCCGGAGGTATGCAGGGCATTCACCTGGTCGATCAGGTTCTTGGCCAGGTCATTGATCCCCCTGCGCAGGTCGTTTAAGCCCCCGTCGCGGGCATCCAAAGTTCCGTGCACGCGACCCGAGGTCATCGCCAACGCATCGGTCGTACTGGAGGCGCGAACCATCCGCTGGCCATCGGTATTGGTAAACGTCTCTAGGGTCTTTTCCCGGATACCACTGGTGACCAGTGAAACACCGCCAACCACAATCGCTACAGAGCCGTCGGAGGCCTCGATCGAATCGAACCCAATTACTCCGGAGAGGGATTCCATCTTGGCTTGGCGTTGGTCGCGCAAGTCGTTGGCCGATCCGCCCGAAACGGCCTCGGTGCGAGAGATTTGATCATTCAGGCGAGCGATGTCGGACAGCAGCGCATTGGCGGACTTGAGGTCGGTGTTGAGGGATTCGTCCAACTGAGTACCGAAGGCGACTAACCGATTGTCGAGTGCCGGAAACTGGGCCGCCAGGGATGCGGCTCGACGCAGGGTGATTTCTCGCTCGGGAAGCGAGGTCGGCTGGGCGGCCAGAGACGCGAAGTTGTTGAAGAAATCGGTCAGACCCGCGGCCAACTGCTGGCCGCCACCCACCCCGTCGGCTGCCGAGGTGCCTCCGGCGCCGGTGTTGCCCCGATCGATGCTTTGCCCCAAGAGGGATTGTACCGTCTTCAACGCGCGCTGCTGGGCCTCCAAAGATCCGCTCACCCCGTCCTCGGTGATCACTTGCCCGTCCAGGAGTTGATCGCGGATCTGGCGAATAGCCACAACCTCCACCCCGGAGCCCACCGGATCAGTGAGGCCGTCACTGGAGGCGGTCGATTGAATCGACACCCGTTGCCGGGCATAGGCCGAGTTGTTGACGTTGGCCAAATTGTGGCCGGCCACCTCGACGCCCTGCCGCTGAGCAGCCAAGGCCCGAGTTCCCAACCGCAGTGTTCCTAAGAGGCCCAACATACAACGCGCTCCAAAAAGGTTCAGCCGACCGCTTCGTAGATGCGGCGTGAGGTGGCGCGAGCGCCCAACAACGCTCCGTCGCCCGAGTAGGTGCTGCCTCCCTTGGCGGCAAACAAGCCGCCCATGAGCCGCTGCATCAGCTCCACAGTCCTCGAGAGGAGCAAATGGTTCTGCCGGGAGCGGGCCCGGACGCGGGTCAGCAACTCGTTGTTCTCCTCCACCAACGCCCGGATCAGAGGACGGTAGTCCTCGGGCAAGAGCGGCAGAAGGTATTCAAACGACGCATCGGCCGAGGCTCCAATGGAGCGAGCCACGTCGGCCCGGCACAATTCGCGTTCACGACGGGCTTCCTCGATGAGGGCGGCCTGACTTTCGATGGCGGCAGAGCCGTCCAGTACGCCTTCAGCATCTCGCCGAAAGACTGTTTCCTGCTGCTGATCTAAACGGGCCAGCAGTTCACCATATTGCTGCAGCTCCATCCGCAGCGCTTCGATTAGATCCTTAATGGATGGATTCACGGGAGAGATGTGGCGCCTGGGGAGGCCGCCTCTGGGGTTAAAGTGGACACAGGGGAAGAGTGACGAATTTGGAGTTCGAGACTTCGGGCGACGCCGAATGTCCCGGATTGGCTAATTTGGTCGGCCCAACGCTCGACCATCATGTCTTGGTAAATGCCGCGGGACGACGAGGCCGGGAGAGCACCCGCACCAAGGACGGGCTTCTGAGCCTCATTGAGCAGGTGCCGCACAAAGACGGCCTCGAACTGCTGGGTCATCTCGCGGGTCTTGTCCGCGGGAACGGCACCGGGCAGCCCAGAACCCGTGGGGGTAAGGCTGGCCGGCGGCGCAGAAGAAGGACGGGGTCCAATGGCGTTCATGGTTCAGCGCAAAATAAGTTCGGCCTGGAGCGCTCCGGCCTGCTTCATGGATCCGAAGATGGCCATCATGTCCCGCGGAGTGACGCCGATGGCATTGAGGCCGGCCGCCACTTTTTCCACGGTAGGCAGGTCGGATAGGACCATCAGCGTACCCTTGCGTTCATTGACGTTGGCCACAAAATCGACAGAGGCCTGATCCAGCCCTTCAGGAAAACGAACCTTGACAGAAGTAGGGTAGATGGCTCGGGCCGAGTTGGTGAACCGCTCATTGATCGCCATGGCTAATCGGGCTGCAGACGTGAAGTCCGGTTCGCGCAGCAGCAGCTCAATTTCCTGGTTCTCCACGATGCGGGTCGGAATCTCCCGCTCCACCAGGCCACCGCCGGTAATCGTCGCCACAGTGGGGTGGTTCTTCTGGACGCTCGACGACGCATTGCCGCCGATGAAACCGCCCACAGCTAGAGCCCCTTGGGCCACGGCGTAGATTTGTCCGTCCGCCGCGTAGAGCGGAGTTTGCACCAAGACGCCCCCTTGCAAACTGCGCGCATCGCCCATGGCCGATACGGTGACATCCAGACGTTGACCATTCTTGGAGAAGGCCTTGATGTCGGCCGTCACCATGACCACAGCCACGTTCTTGGCGATGAGTGTCTGAGCGGGCACTTGAACGCCGAAGCGCTGGAGCAAGTTGGCGAAGCTGCGAAGCGTGTAGATCGGGTTCTTGTCGCCGTCGCCATTCAAACCCACGACGATTCCATAACCCACCAACTGGTTGTCGCGGGCTCCAGCCAACATGACCAGATCCTTGACCCGGGTTCCCAGAGCCAGCGCCTGCGATCCGCAGAGAATCGCGAGGAGCAGGCATACTCCGGACAATC
>JAPLUH010000157.1 GCA_026397675.1 Verrucomicrobiota bacterium | reverse complement strand
CGACCTCCAGCGAAGTCAAGGGGCCCTCCTAGAAGGGGACGGATCGCTGAGCGGTTCGGTGCTGCGGGGGTCCGGCACCTCAGACATTGGCGCTTTCGAAGACATCGCCCTACCTCGGAAGGGCTCGGGTGAGGCTGAGTTTGTGGAAGGACCCTGGGATGTAGCCCAAAGACCTCCGAGGTAGGGACCACCCTGCATCGCTGTCGCCTCGTCTTGCGAAAAAACTAGCCACGCCATCACTTTCCTCCCAACAGAAGCGTTCTAGCTAAGAGAGGTCCATGACTTCGGACGGGAGGGCGAGCGAGGACACTACTTTCGATCGAAGTTTTGAAAGATATGCCCCGGACCCAACGAATCTGTGGGGAATGAATCCGCTCCAAGATCATCCGAGTCCGTTCGCAGTGCCTGCCATCCTCATCCCGCCGCCGGTGGCTGCCTCCACCAGTCCTTCTTCGGTGCACTCAGTGCCACCCAAATCACCGGGAGTGCGGTCTGTCAGTCTCAACGATATCCCATCGTCAGAGCGGCCCCGAGAGCGGCTCATTCAGAACGGGCCAGAAATTTTGCAGACGGGCGAACTGATTGGGCTGCTCCTCAGGACTGGGTTGCCGGGGGCCAATGCCGTGGCCATTGGCGAATCGCTGCATCGTCACTTCGGCTGTTTGGCCACCCTAAACCGTGCCTCGCATGGCGAGTTGGCTCGCTTCCGGGGCGTGGGCCCGGGAAAGGCGGCCATCCTCATGGCAGCTCTAGAACTCGGTCGTCGGGTGTCCCGGGAGTCGATTAATACAGCCCCTCTCCTAGATACTCCGGCGCGCATCGCAGCCCTGCTGGCGGACACGGCGGCGGGCTGGAATGCCGAGCGGATGGTGGTGCTCTTGCTCAATACCCGATGTCGCTTGATCCGCATGGAAACGGTCACCGAGGGTTTGATTGATCAGGTGCTGGTGCACCCTAGGGAGATTTTCCGACCGGCCATTGCCGCCGGCGCTCACTCCATCGTTCTGGTTCACAACCATCCGAGCGGGGATCCCAGCCCGTCCGATGCTGACATTCGCATTACTCGCGAGATCCTGAGGGCTGGGTTTTTGTTACGTATCGAAGTGCTCGACCACGTCATTCTCGGGAGGCCCTCCGACAACTGGATGAAGGGCTACAGCTCATTGCGAGAGTTGGGGCATTTGCGGCCGTCCTGACAGCGGATCTACGAAGTTCTGGGGTCCGGTTACTTCTCAAACCGTTCAAGCTCAGCGATGCTTAAACAGGCTCAGATGACTGGGGCTCGGCGGATTAATCGGACATCCTTGCCCAGGTCTTGGGTGAGGAGCCGGCCAAAATCGGGCCCTTCAAAGAGCACCCCCTCACCCGTGGCTGGGTTCCAGTCTGGATGAGTCTCGGTGACGAGCTCCACCACCACGCCCGGCCAGTGGCCCAGTCTCACGACATCGCCGATCCGGGCTGTTTCTCCGGTGCGGTAAATCCAGGGTGCGGGCATGAAATGGTGCGGAGTTGGCAAGCCTTGCGGGGAACGTGGTGGCGACAGTGCCCGAAGCCACCCGGAGTCCGCAACCTTCCCGCGGCAGACTCTTCGGGTGAGGGTTAGCGCAGCTGAGTTTCGGGTGCATCACAGGAGTCCGAGGTGTTTCTGGCATTTTGCCTTTTGCCTTTTGAGGCGTGGCTTCCGCAACCTTGGAACCCATGCGCGTTCTCACTGGCATCCAGCCGAGCGGCGCCCTGCACCTGGGCAATTATTTCGGAGCCATGCTCCCGGCCATCGGCCTTCAGGAGCAGGGCGAGGCCTACTACTTCATCGCCGACTACCACTCCATGACCTCGCTGACCGACGCTGCGAAGCGTCGGCAGTACACGTTGGATGTGGCTCTCGATTGGTTGGCGGCCGGGCTCAATCCCGATCGCTGCGTGTTTTGGAAACAGTCCGACACGCCCGAGCACACCGAGTTGGCCTGGCTCCTGAGCACAGTGACGCCCATGGGCTTGCTGGAGCGCTGCCACAGTTACAAGGACAAGGTCGCCAAGCTTGCCGACGGGGACGTCGGCGCGGTGAACCATGGCCTGTTTGCCTACCCGGTACTCATGGCCGCCGACATCCTTCTTTATGACACGCAGGTGGTGCCGGTGGGCAAGGACCAGAAGCAGCACCTCGAAGTCACCCGGGACATCGCCATTAAGTTCAACCACATCTACGGCGACACCTTCGTCATCCCGGAGCCCCGCATCCAAGAATCGGTCGCCGTGGTACCGGGCACCGATGGCCAGAAGATGAGCAAGAGCTACGGCAACACTCTGGAGCTCAGTGGCGACGAGAAGGCGTTGCGTAAGCGGGTCATGTCCATCCAGATGGACAGCCGTTCTCCGGCCGAGCCCAAGCCGGATGCCGACAAGAACATTGCCATTCAGCTGTTGCGCTTGGTCGCCCCGCCAGAGATAGCCGCCGATTGGGAAAATCGCCTGCGGGCCGGTGGCGTGGGCTACGGGGATCTCAAGAAAGGCCTCTTCGAGGAGTACTGGAAGCACTTTGCCGCCTTTCGGGAGCGTCGGGCACAATTGGCGCAACGCCCCGATGAGGTTCGTGACATTCTGAGGGCCGGGGCGGTGAAGGCCCGCGCCAAGGCGCAAAAGACCCTGGCCCGAGCTAAGCAGGCCTGCGGCCTGGATTGAACCGGAACGATTCCATTGGATCGGTCGTGCTGGCTGCGCCTTCTTCGGCAAGAGCGTCGTTGTTCGCTCGATCCGGCTCTTAACCATGGGCCTTCAATCGGCCCGCGCCTCGCTCTCGCCTCGTCTTGCGAAAGAATCCGCTACGCCATCACTTTCCTCCCAACGGAATCGTTCCGGCTGAACCGGATCGGGCCTGGCGGATCGACTCGGGCCAAAATCGACCGTTCGGCCGGTTTACAATCCGGGCGGTCCTTTCCATCCTCGGCTCACGGCATGAGCTTTTACGATCGACTTAAATGGACCGCGGATGGACTGATCCCGGCCATCATCCAAGAGCAGTCCACAGGTCGCGTCCTGATGATGGCGTGGATGAATCGGGCCTCTCTTGAGAAGACGATCGAGACGGGGCGGACCTTTTTTTGGAGCCGGTCGCGTCAGAAGTTTTGGATGAAGGGCGAGTCCAGCGGGCATGTCCAGGTGGTCAAGGACATCGCCTTCGACTGTGATGGCGACACCTTGTTGATCCAAGTGGAGCAGACTGGTGCAGCCTGTCATGAGGGCTACCAATCCTGCTTCTTCCGGAGCATCGAGGGCGGCGCGACCACTTGGACGGTGACTGAAGCGCAGCTCCAGACCCCGGATGCCATCTACGGCAAGCAGTGACTCTGACCGTCGCCGAGTTCGTTGTGCCGGGCTCAGGGCCCTGGTGGCTATTTGCTGGCCTAGCGCTAGCGGGCCGGTCGGCAGATTTGATCTCCACCTACATCGCCACGCCCAATTTGGCGCTAGAGGGCAACCCCTTGGCTCGGCGTCTGGGCTGGCGCTGGGGTATCCCTATTAATGCGCTGGCTTCCTTGGGGATCGGGTGCTTTCCAAGTCTGGCGATCGCCGTGGCCACCACGAGCGCCTTGGTCGCGGCTCGAAATTTTCAGAACGCCTGGATCATGAGGTCGATGGGGGAATGGCAGTATCGGCTCTGGATGTCCGAGCGGCTCGACCAGACGTCGAGGCCATTGCCCGCTCTGTGTTTCCTGGCCGAATCGTTGCTCACGCTCATGCCGGGGCTGGCGCTGTTGGTCTTTGCCGAATCGAGCGGGGTAGCTCAGGCGGTGGGCATGGGTATTACGGCTTACTCGGCCGCTGTGGCTTTATTCACGCTGATGGCCTTGTGGCGGCGCTGAACCGAGATCCACTTGAAGGGTTTCGGCTCAGGCAGGGGCACGCCTCCAAAGGCCGTCCGAACATGCTCCCCAGGTAGGGACGGATCTCCGAGCGTTCCGTCTCTGCCGGCCTAGCGCTTTCGGAGAAATCGCCCCACCTCGGAGGTGCTCAGGTGAGGCTGAGTTGGCGGAAGGACCCAGGGATGTAGCCCGAAGGCCTCCGAGGTAGGGACCGATCTCTGAGCGGTCCGCTCGCAACTTACAACGCCAATTCGGCCCTACCTCCGCTGAAGAGCACCTAACTCCCCATCGAACACGCTTCCTAGGTAGGGACGGATCTCTGAGCGGTCCGGCTTAGCCGACTTCGGAACCCAGTTCGACATTCCAATAAGCGACATCCAGAAAATGCCGCCAACTGTCGTGCATCGTCGCACCGAAGCTCACTTGCACAAAGGGTCTCCACTTGGGTCGCTTGGGCTTGCGCACCAAACGCATATGGGCCTCGGCCGGAGTTCGGTTGGCCTTGCGCGTGTTGCAAGGGATGCAGGAGCAGACGATGTTTTCCCACGTCGTCGGCCCTCCTCGATCCCGCGGGATCACGTGGTCCAGGTTGAGGTCGTGCCGGTCAAAGACTCGGCCGCAGTACTGGCAGGTATTCCGATCCCGCTCGAAGAGGTTGTGCCGTGTGAACTTGACCTCTTTCTTTGGGAAGCGGTCGAAGCCCATGAGCAGGATAACCCGGGGCACACGGATGCGGAAGGAGATCGTGCTGACCGAGCCGTCGGCTTCGGGGTCGGCCGCAGAAAGGTCGCGCCACTGTTGGAAATTCAGCGTCCTGTAGTCGCCCTCACCATCACCGAACACCACTTGAGCGTTGCCTTCAAAGAGAAGCGTGAGCGCCCGACGGACTGAACAGACGTTGACCGCCTGCCAGAGCCGGTTGAGGACGAGAACCTGATCATTCAGGACAGTGCTCATCGGACGGTTTCGAATAACCTTCGTTCCTACTAGCCGCCGTGTAAGACGCTGTCAACGCGCCCCGGTGAACATTCGGTGAACTCTGTGTCAGCCCATGGACCTCGATGGTGTCGTCTTGGGTGTCTGAGCCGGTGGGTGGACCCTTGAAGAGGGGATCTCGATCGGACGCGGTGTTTGCCGGGAGGGTGCCGGGGTGTGGAACCGAATTTTCCCCGTACTTGTCCCCCCGAACCATTTCCGTATGGTAGCCCCTTTCGATGCACGAGCCTGCCATCACCCCGGAACTGGTCGCGAAGCACAACCTCACCCCAGAGGAGTACCAAAAGATCCTAGGGATCCTTGGGCGCGCTCCCTCATACACTGAGCTGGGCATCTTTTCAGTGATGTGGTCGGAGCACTGCTCTTACAAGAACACCCGACCGGTGCTGAAGACCTTCCCAACGAAGGGCGACAAGATCCTCGTCGGCGCGGGCGAAGAGAATGCCGGCATCATCGATGTGGGTGACGGCGTGGCCATCGCCTTCAAGATCGAATCGCATAACCATCCGAGTGCCGTGGAGCCCTTCCAAGGAGCGGCGACGGGCGTGGGTGGCATCATTCGCGACATCTTCACCATGGGCGCCCGTCCGATTGCTGCGCTCAATTCGCTGCGCTTCGGAGAACTCTTTAATCCGGAAGTTCGCCGTCTCTTCACCGGTGTCGTGGGAGGCATCGCCCACTATGGCAATTGCTTCGGCATTCCGACGGTCGCGGGCGAGGTGTATTTCGACAAGAGCTACGAGGGCAACCCGCTGGTTAATGCCTTCGCCTTGGGTGTCTTGCGGCATGACCAAATTACCCGCGGCGCCGCCCACGGTATTGGTAACCCGGTGTTTTACGTTGGGCCGGCGACCGGTCGCGATGGCCTGGCCGGTGCGGCCTTCGCCTCGCAAGATCTGACCGAGGAGTCGGCCGAGCAGCAGCGCGGCGCGGTGCAGGTGGGCGATCCCTTCATGGAGAAGCTCGTTTGCGAGGCCTGCCTAGAGTTGCTGGCCACCGGATGTGTCGCCGGTATGCAGGACATGGGAGCAGCGGGTCTGACCTGCTCAACGTGCGAGACAGCCGCCCGTGCCGGAACCGGCATCGAGATCGAGTTGGATAAGGTGCCTCAACGGGCTCCGAACATGACCAGCTACGAGATCATGCTCTCCGAGTCTCAGGAGCGGATGCTCATTGTCGTTCACAAAGGCCGCGAGGCCGAGGTGAAGGCGGTCTTCGATAAGTGGGACCTGCCGTGGGCCGAGATTGGCGTGGTGACCGACACCGGGCGCATGGTCGTCCGTCATGGAGGCCAGGTCGTCGTGGATCTGCCGGCCAAGCCCTTGGCAGACGAAGCCCCGGTGTATCAGCGCGAGTCCCGTGAGGCGGCCTATATGGCGGGGGTCCGCGCCTTCCGTCTCGATGGCATCGCTGACACCCAGAACCCGGTGGGCGATCTCAAGAGCCTTCTTTCCAATCACACCATCGCCTCCAAGAACTGGGTTTATGGCCAGTACGACCACATGGTGCGGGATGGCTCAGTGGTCTGCCCGGGCAGCGATGCGGCCGTGATTCGCATTAAGGCTGATAGCCTCCCGATCACCAAGGCCGAGTATGCCGCGGCCAAGTCGGGTGCGACCGATGGGTTCGAGTTGCCGGCCCCCTTGGCCGACAAGTACATCGCCTTCACCGTCGATTGCAACGGGGGCTACGTGTACCTCGACCCCTACGAGGGCGGAAAAGCCGCCGTCACCGAGGCTTGCCGTAATTTGGCCTGTTCCGGAGCGGTCCCCTTGGGTTCGACCGACAATCTCAATTTCGGTAACCCGCACAATCCGGAGATCTTCTGGCAGCTCAAGGAATCGGTCCGGGGTCTGGCAGAGGGTTGCCGCGCCTTCAACGCACCGGTCACCGGTGGTAATGTTTCCCTCTACAACCAGCGCGGTGCCTTGGGATCCATCGATCCGACGCCGACGGTGGCGGTGGTAGGAATCATCGAAAAGCCCGAGCATATTACCACCCAGTGGTTCAAGGCGGCCGGGGATGTCATTTTGCTCCTCGGTACGCCCGTGGACTTGGCCGACCCATTGCAGGGTATCGGTGGCAGTGTTTATTTGAAGAGCGTGCACGGTCAGAAAAACGGCCTGCCGCCCCGAGTCGATTTGGTGGCCGCCCAGACCTTGCACACCACGTTGCTCGGATTGATTCGCGAGGGCGTGGTGAAGAGCGCCCACGATTGCAGCGAGGGCGGCTTGGCTGTGACCGTGGCTGAATCGTGCTTCAGCCAGCAGGTGGCCCGCGAAAGCCACCGTTTCCTGGGAGCCACTGTGGACCTGAGCGCGTGCGCCGAAGGAGCCCGCCTCGATGCCCTCCTCTTTGGTGAGACCCAAAACCGCGTGGTGATTTCCGTGGCGGCCATTGATGCCGGTCGCGTCCTCAAGCAGGTTCGGACCATGGGGGTGCCGGTGTTCCAGATCGGTACCGTGGGCGGTGAGACTCTGGCTCTGAAGACTCCGGCCGCTGAGTTTTCTGCCCCAGTGGCCGAACTCCACGACGGATGGTGGAACTCCATTGCCCGCGCTATGGCCTGAGTTCGGATTCCACGCTTTTCACGCGGACCTACTCCAACAACGATCTCACCCAGAATCCCATGAGTTCCAATCCCGCCCCAGCGGCTGCCTGGCCCGGAGTTATTCGACGTTACGCCCGCTTCCTGCCGGTGACGGCGGAGACCCCCATCGTCACCCTGCTGGAGGGCAATACCCCGTTGATCCCGGTGCCCAACTTCGTGGCGGCCATCGGTGCTAATTTCGACCTGCGCCTCAAGTATGAGGCCATGAACCCGACCTGCTCCTTCAAGGATCGGGGCATGACCATGGCCATCACCAAGGCCAAGGAGCGGGGTGCCAAGATCGTCGTCTGCGCCAGCACGGGCAACACCTCGGCCAGTGCCGCCGCCTACGCCGCGCGGGCCGGCCTCAAGTGCGTGGTCATCTTGCCTCAGGGAAAAATCGCCCACGGCAAGATGTCTCAAGCCCTGCTGTACGGGGCCACCACCGTGAGCATCGAGGGTAATTTCGATGACGCGCTGAATATCGTCCGCGAGCTCGGCGAGACTGGGTTGGTTGAAGTGGTTAACTCGGTCAATCCGGTGCGCATTGAGGGTCAGAAGACGGCCGCCTTTGAAATTTGCGATGCCTTGGGTGATGCACCCGACTTTCATTTCTTGCCGGTGGGCAATGCCGGCAACATCACGGCCTACTGGCGCGGTTTCCGCGAATACGCCGAGGCCGGTTTATCCGATACCTTGCCTCGCATGATGGGTTGGCAGGCTGCAGGCGCTGCGCCGCTGGTGCTGGGCTATCCAGTGGCCCACCCCGAGACCGTGGCCACGGCCATCCGTATTGGCAACCCGGCCAGCTGGCAGGGTGCGATGGATGCCGCGCGCGAATCCTCAGGCTCCATCCGCTCGGTGACCGACGAAGAAATTCTCCACGCCTACAAGCTCCTGGCCCGCACCGAGGGTGTGATGGTCGAGCCCGCGTGTGCCGCCCCATTGGCCGGCTTGATCAAAGCCATTCGCGCCGGCGAGATCCCCGATGGTTCACTGGTGACAGCCACCATGACCGGCCATGGCCTCAAAGATCCGGATACTGCCATTCGCGTCGCCGGCTTCGAGCCCATCTTGGTCAAGGCCACCATGCAAGCCGTGATGGCGGCCGTCGGTCTGGCCTGAGTGGGTCTAGCTCTGAAGAGCGGGAGGAGGCCCTTTAAACTCCCTTCTGGGGAGTCCTCGCTCAGAACCGGCCGGTTGAGGTTCAACAGGACTCGGGAAGAGTAGGCAACCCGCGTTCCGGGTGATTCACTGGGGTTGTCGTATCGATTGCTTTCGTCCGGAACTGCCATGTCCCAACCGCTTCCGATTTCCGTTTATTTCGTCTCAGGAGCCGAAGCCCATCGCATCGGGGCCGCACTCGAGAGCGTGCAGGGCTGGGCGGCCGAGATCGTGGTCATTCTCCAGCAAGATGTGTCGGACGGCACCGAAGAGTTGGCCCGCGCCCGGGGTGCCATTGTGGTTCGCGAGCCCTGGAAAGGGTTTGTGGGCCAGAAGGCTTCGGCCCTAGACAAGACCTCCTCCGCGTGGACGCTCAATTTGGATGCCGATGAGGTGGTCACTCCGGAATTGAGGGAGGAGATTTCCCGGGCTATCGCCGAGGCCGGACCGGAGATTGGTGCCTTCAACTTCCCGCGCTGCACCCAATTCCTCGGTCGCTGGATTCGTCACGGCGACTGGTATCCCGACCGCGTGATCCGTCTGGCCCGTCGCGGTCGGGCGCACTGGGGTGGCGAGGAACCGCATGCTCAGCTGCAGGTGGCGGGGCGCATCGGCCGCTTGCGATCCGATCTCCTGCATTACAGCAACGAGAGCATCGACCGCCAGGTTACTAAGATCCCTCCTTACAGCACCGCTTTCGTCCAAGCCTCGCGGCATTCCGGTCGGCGGGCCACTTGGGTGGATTTGCTCTTCCGTCCGGCGTGGCGTTTCGTGCGGGGATACCTCTTTAAAGGCGGCTTTCGCGATGGCCTTCCCGGTTATTACATCGCCTGGGCCAATGCCTTCACCGTGGCCACCCGCTACACCAAATTGCGCGCGGTCGATCAAGGTCTCGAGTCGGTGTCCGATCAAGCGCCCCGCCCCCCTCGCTGAGAACCCGACGGGAGGATTACTTAGGCCACGAGGGCGCTGAACGCGTCACGGGTAATTTCAGTGATCCCACGCCTTGGGATCAAGGCCTCACCTATTTGCGACGGGTCACCACGAGCAGTTGCTCGCTGAAGAGCATCGCCGGGTCGGAGAGCCAGCGATTGAGGGACTTCTCGGTTTGCTTGAGCACCGGATTGCGGCGGGCGTCCTTGTCGACGGTCAGGCGGCAGGCCAGCCAGACCAACGGCCAAAGGGGCGAGAGCAGTACCGACTTGAATTTCAACTGGGTCAGTCCGAGGCGCAGGATTTGAAAACCCTCCCAACCGAGTACGGCATGGATGAGGGAAAAATCCACGGGCCCGATGTGGAAGGCGTAGCGATCGGAGGCCTTCTGGTCCCAGCCCACTCGCCGGCGGATGAGCTTATGCTTGCCAGTCAAAAAGAACTGCAGCCGCGAATGCAAGCGTTGCAGGTTCGGGGTGCTGAAGACAAAAAAACCGCCGCTCCGCACAACCCGCGATACTTCGGCGACGATGTGGAATTGCGAATCGAGATGTTCCAAAACCTCGGTCATGAGCACGACATCGAAGGAGCCGTCCTCGAAGGGCAGTCGGTGTTGGAGGTCCACACCGGTGGTGATGGGAATGGCGTCCAGACGAACGCGGTTCTCGATGATGTAGT
Organism: Verrucomicrobiota bacterium; assembly: GCA_026397675.1. Classification (GTDB taxonomy): domain Bacteria; phylum Verrucomicrobiota; class Verrucomicrobiia; order Limisphaerales; family UBA9464; genus SXXZ01. The sequence continues at coordinate 1,721 of JAPLUH010000157.1, read as the reverse complement.
CGTCGTCGCGGAAGTGGGTGCCGTGGACACGGCATCCGTCGGCGGCCAGTTGCGACAGCACCTCGCCCTCGCCACAGCTCAGATCGAGGATCGAAAGGTTGGGGTACCCTTTCAGTTGGCGGACTTCCCGGACCACGGCATCGACGATGAAGGCTTGCGGCATCGGCCCTCATCAAGCCGTTCGAGACCCGGCCGCGGCAACCCAGAAAAAGTCAGGTTTTCCAACTGCGCCGTCACTCCCTTTGCCACCTGCTCACGGACGCCGGCTGAAAATCGGCTTCCGGTCCCGGTTCTGGCTAGAGAACGCCAGTATTGAGGAGCTTGGGACTCCCATTGTTCAAGGTCCTATCAGAACCTAAACGTCACACGACCGTCACAATAGTGACGTAAACCTGTAACTTAAGAACCTAACCGTCGGATCGAGTTCGGTTTATGCCGAACACGCCTTCGACGATCATGCGCCGTTCCATTTCTCCCAAAGTCCTGCTCGCTGTGGCCCTAGCGGTGTTGGGTCCCGTCTTTTCTACCGAAGCGGCCAGTCCGGCCCTGATCAAGTTGCTCAAGGTTCTCAAGGATCGGGGGACTCTGTCGGCCCAAGAGTACGACGACCTTGTCTTAGCTGCCCAGGCCGAGTCAGCCCCGGTCATCGCATCTCCGGCCGTAGTGAGTGCTCCTAGTGGAATACAACTCGCTCCCCAGGCCGCTCTAAAGTTGGCCAAGCCCGCGGAGACCGCATCGGCCGCAACAACGTCTGCCTCCTCTGTCTCATCCGCCGCGGGTACCGACAAAACCGCTGACAAGGCCAAGGCGCCCAAGTGGTATGACCATCTTAGCCTCAAGGGTTACACGCAGTTGCGCTATAACTCGATTCTCGATCAGCAAGGCGCCGATTTGAATGTCCCCGGTGATCGTTCCATCGCCCAAAACAACACGTTCTTTCTCCGCCGTGCCCGGGTCACCTTGAGTGGCGACGTCAACGAGCACCTGTATTTGTACATCCAACCGGAAATCAACGGAACACCCAGTACCGGAGATTTTACGGTCCAGCTGCGGGACCTCTACGGAGATGTTTCCATCGATCAGGAAAAGGAATACCGCATCCGTTTTGGTCAGTCGAAGGTGCCCTACGGATGGTCCAATGCGCAGTCTTCGGCCAATCGCGCGGCCCTCGAGCGCCCCGATGCCATCAATTCGGCCGTGGAGGGCGAGCGCGATGTTGGCGCCTTCGTTTATTGGGCCCCGGATAAAATCCGCAAACGCTGCGCGGATCTGGTCAAGTTAGGGCTCAAGGGTTCTGGCGATTACGGTGTGGTGGGCTTTGGCGGATACTCTGGCCAGGGGCCCAATCGGTTGGATCTCAACAACACCCCTCATGTGGTGGCCAAGGTGAGCTATCCGTTCCAACTGGCCACCGGCCAATTTTTTGAGGCCGGTGTCCACGCCTACTCAGGCAAATTCGTGACCAGCACCCAGGCTATGACGGTTGCTGGAAATACGTTTACCCCGTCAACCCGGGCCGGCGGATTGAGCGACGAACGCGTGGGCATCAGTGCCATTTGGTATCCGCAACCCTTCGGTATCGAGGCCGAGTGGAACGTGGGTCGAGGACCAGAACTGTCGTCCGACCTCCGCACCATCAGTGCCGATACGCTGCACGGCGGCTACATCCAGTTTGCCTACAAAGACCAGAACAAGCTGGGCAACTGGTTTCCCTTCACCCG
>JAPLUH010000130.1 GCA_026397675.1 Verrucomicrobiota bacterium | reverse complement strand
CAACGGTTGCCCCGTCTCCAGCATCACGTAGTTCGACACATCCACCACGTTGTTGATGCTGCGCAAACCCACCTTCTCGAGGGTCGAACGCAACCACGCCGGGCTAGGTCCGACCTTTAAACCACGAATCACCCGGGCCGTGTAGCGCGGGCACAACTCAGCGGCCTCGAGCCGGATAGAAGCCGACGCCGAAGCCCCTTGGGCCGCAGGCAAGGTTACCTGGGGCAAACGCAAGGGATTGCCCGTCACGGCGGCGATTTCGCGGGCAATGCCGATCACCGAGTTGAGGTCCGGACGGTTGGGGGTGACCTCGAGATCGAACACGACATCGCTGCCAGAAAGTCCCAGATAGGCGGCCAGCGGCTGACCCACCGTCGCATCCTCGCGCAGGATGAGCAGACCGTCTTCGCGGCGATGACCGATGGCCTCCGGATCAATGCCCAACTCCTCGTGGGAACACATCATGCCGTGGGATTCGACGCTGCGGATCTTGCCGACCTTGATGGTGAAGGGTTGGGTGTCGCCGGCCTTCAAGGGCAGCGAGGCTCCAGGAAGAATGAGCGGAATCTTATCTCCCGCCTTGAAGTTCTGTGCGCCGCAAACGATCTGACGCTCACCCTGGCCATCGGCGACCCGACAGACGGAGAGCTTGTCGGCGTTGGGATGTTTGTCGCGGGAAAGGACTTGAGCGACGACTACGCCGTCGAATTGGCCGGTCAGGCGCTCAACGCCTTCGACCTCGAGACCCAGCAGCGTGAGACGCTCGGTGAGTTCTTCCGGGGTCCCGTTGAAGTCCACATAATTGCGGAGCCAGTTGAGGGTCACTTTCATGGGCAAAAAAGGTAGAGACGGAGGCGACTCGGGCTGGATGGGGACTTCAGAACTGCTTCAGGAAACGCACGTCGTTTTCGTACAGGAGGCGAATGTCAGTGATGCCGTAGCAGAGCATGGCGATGCGCTCGATGCCGAAGCCAAAGGCCCATCCGCTCCACACCTCGGGGTCGTAACCCACGTTCTCGAACACCTGCGGATGCACCATGCCGCAGCCGGCAATCTCCAACCACTCCTTGCCCAACTTGCGGACGAGGGCGTTGGTGAAATCGATCTCCAGGCTCGGCTCAGTGTAGCTGAAATAGTGGGGTCGGAAGCGCAGCTTAACGTCATTGCCCAGCACCTCCTTGAATACCGCCTCAACGGTGCCCTTGAGGTCGCTCACCGTGACATTGCGGTCCACGTAGAGACCTTCGATCTGGTGGAAAGTCGGGTTGTGCGTGGCATCGGCGTTGTCGCGACGGAAGACACGGCCCGGCACGACGATGCGAATCGGAGGCGGGGTCTTTTCCATGACCCGGATCTGGACGGAGCTGGTGTGTGTCCGCAGCAGTGGGCGCTCGGCTGTGTCCAGGAAGAAAGTGTCTTGGGCGTCGCGTGCGGGATGATCCTTCGGCGTATTGAGCGCATCGAACCAATGGACCTCATCCTCGATCTCAGGACCATCTGCCACCGCAAAGCCCAGTTTGCGAAAGGCCCGGACGATGGAGTCGGTCACCTGGGTCAAGGGATGCAGGCGACCCAACGGGCGGCGACGGCCCGGCAACGTGAAATCGGCCGGATCTTTCGGCAGTGCCGCCTTGAGTTCTAAGACGCTGCGCACCTCGGCCAGAACGGCCTCCAACTCCTGCTTGGCAGCGTTGATTGCCTTGCCCGCCAGTGGGCGCTCTTCCTTGGGCAGCGAACCCAATTCCTTCATCAGAGCCGTGAATGCACCGTCGGCTCCGAGAAATCGGCCCTTGGCCCGATCCAGGGCAGAGAGGTCTGGCGCGGCCCGAAGTTCTTGCTGCGCGGCGGCGAGGATAGCGGGAAGGCGTTCTTGCAGGGACATGGCGGGAGGACTGTTCGGGGGAGCTTGTTTGCTAGGGGCGGGATTCCGAAGAGATCCCTGGGCTAGGAGAGCCCTGGGACTTTGCCAAACAAAAGCCGGTGAAAGAAAAACGGGCGACCTTTGTCAAAAGGGCGCCCGCCTTGGGATTTCCAGTGGAGTGGATCTCTGGTTACGCCGAGCGGATGCTCAAGCCGCAACGGCATTGATCGTCGCAACAGCCTTGATCGTCGCGCCGGGCTTGCTCTTGAGGGCGGCCTGGGCCACTTCGACGAGCTTAAGAAAAGCACTGGCGTCGGTCGCAGCGAGGTCAGCCAAAACCTTACGGTCGAGGGAGCATCCGGCGGCCTTGAGGCCTTCCATGAAGCGGCTGTAGGTCAGACCAGCAGCACGGGCGGCCGCATTGATGCGGATCTGCCAGAGGTAGCGGAAGGTCCGCTTCTTGGTCTTGCGATCGCGGTACGAGTACTGCATGCCGTGATCGACGGCATCGCTGGCGTACCGGTAATGGCTGCTGCGGCGTAGGCGAAAGCCTTTCGCCAGCTTGAGCATCCTTTTACGACGTTTGCGAGAAGCGGGAGCGTTAGTGACGCGCATGGAAGTAGGCGGTTAAAAAGTTGGGGTGTTCAGTGAGAGAACGGCAGACATGCCTTGATCTTGTACACGTCAGTCTTGTGTACAAGCTTCGCAGTTCCCAGACGACGCCGCCGGTTGGCGTTCTTGCTGGAGAGCAGGTGGCGCTTTCCGGCGTGCTGGGTGAGCACCTTGCCGCTCGCGGTGATTTTGAACCGCTTAGAGACGGACTTCTTGGTTTTGATTCCCTTCGGACGACGCATAAAACTGGACCTTTTCGATAGGACGAAAGAGCGGAGAGCTTACGAGTGATGGCTCGCGGATCAAGCGGTATTTTGATGATCCTGAAGCCAATGACGGATTTGCTCAGGTTTTCGCTACTTTCTTCCGGTGATTTTCTTCCCGTTATTTCGCTCAAGAAGTTATCAGCCCAATTCTAATTTGGCGAGCAAACCTCACCGTTTGTTGGTCGACGGCATTGTCGCAGAGGATTTACTGGAGGTAGTCCCGGGATTCCACGGGGTTCCGCCCTTGATGATCGTCTTGGAATCGCCCAGGAGACCGGGCTTGGTGGTCACAGCTTCGCCCAGCATACGGCCACTGGTGTCCTTGAAGGTGGTCTTGGTCTGGCCTAGAAGATTGGGCTTGGTGGTCACAGCCTCTCCCAACCGATGACCGTTGGGATCCTTAAAGGTCGTCTTGGACTCACCCAGGGAATTCGGCTTTCGGGTGACTGCCTCACCCAGAGTTTTGCCCGAGGAGTCGCGGACCTTCGTGTGGGTATCACCCAAAAGATTCGGCTTGGTCGTGATGGCCTCGCCCACCTTTTGTCCGCGGGAATCCTGCAACTCAGTGCGTGTCTGCCCCAGCAAATCCGGCTTAGACGTCTTGGCTCCTGATGGCTTGAACGACGTATCGGCGGCGTGGACGGACATTGCTACAACGAAGGCCGACATCATCAGACAGCTCAGAGCAAAACGGATTTTCACGGGATTTTTAAGAACGACAATTCCCAACAGTCGCCGATCCATTTCCGGTGCGCAAGGGACTGGGATGAGGCCCGAATTGCCTGCGTCATCGGTGGTCCGTGGCTTAAAAGATATTCTGTCTCCTAACAGACCTCCCGGATCGGCGTGCTGCCATCCACTCCCCGCTGCCTGCGGATCTCCCGTTCTGCGGTGTGTCTTATGTCCTTTCCTTGTCGGGTCCTTCCTTGGCACCCGCCTCGCACTGCTCATGGCTCCGTTGGGCGGGGTCACTTCACTCGCCCAACGGTCACCCGAGGGTGCTATCGCGCCGTGCTGACTCTTTGCATTTTGCCTTCGCGATCGATTCAGTCCACTGTCAGCCTCGCTCAATGAACGCTCCCATCCGTGTCGCTGTCACCGGCGCTGCCGGTCAAATTGGCTACTCCCTCCTGTTCCGCATCGCCTCTGGCGCGATGTTCGGACCCGCTCAACCGGTCATCCTCCACCTGATCGAAATCGAACCCGCACTCAAGGCCCTCAGCGGCGTGGTGATGGAACTCGACGACTGCGCTTTCCCGCTGCTGCAAGGCGTGGTTCCGACCGCCAGCCTCGACGAAGGCTTCCGCGGCGTGAACTGGGCCCTGCTCGTGGGCAGCGTGCCCCGCAAGCAAGGCATGGAGCGCAAAGACCTGCTCGGCATCAACGGCAAGATCTTCACCGGTCAGGGCCAGGCCATCCAGCGCAACGCCGCGTCGGACATCCGCACGCTGGTTGTCGGCAACCCCTGCAATACGAACTGCCTCATCGCCATGAATGCGGCGCGGGAGATTGGTTCGGACCGCTGGTTCGCGATGACCATGCTTGACCAGAACCGCGCCAAGACACAGTTGGCTAAGAAGGCCGGTGTGCGCGTCGATCAGGTTTCCAACATCGCCATCTGGGGCAACCACAGCTCAACGATGTATCCCGATTTCTATCAGGCACGCATCGCCGGCCACGCCGCGACGGATGTCATCAACGACGAGGCTTGGTTCAAAGACTCGTTCATCCCAACAGTTCAAAAGCGTGGGGCAGCCATCATCGAGGCGCGTGGACTCAGTTCGGCGGCTTCGGCGGCCAATGCCGTGGTCGACACGGTGCGGGCCCTGACCACACCGACCCATCCCGACGACAGCTTCAGCGTCGCCGTCTGCTCCCAGGGCGACTACGGGATCGAGAAGGGGCTCATCTTCAGCCACCCGACCCGCAGCGACGGCCAGCGTTGGGAGATCATCCAGGGCGTGCCCATTAACGAATTCAGCCGCTCCAAGATCACGGCGACAGAGAATGAACTAAAGGAGGAGAAGTCCTTGGTGGCCGACTTGCTGCCGAAGGCCTAACTCCCCGGGGGGCCTTGTACAGGCCCTCTAAGCAAAACGCCCCAACCAATAGGTTGGGGCGTTTTGCGTTCGGATCCGACCTAAGCCGGATCCGGTATTGAGGGATCGTCGTCCCCGATCAGCCCAACTTGGCCAGAAGTTCTGCGTTGGTCTTATGCTTCTTGAGAGCGGCGATAAGGGTCTCCATGGCTTCCACCGGCTGGAGATCGGTCATCATGCGCCGTAGCTTGCGGATGGCATCGATCTGGTTGGGCGCAAAGAGCTTCTCTTCCTTACGGGTTCCCGACTTGGGAATGTCGATGGCCGGATAGATGCGACGCTCGGAGAGCTTCCGATCCAGAATAAGCTCCATGTTACCGGTGCCCTTGAACTCCTGGAAAATCAGCTCATCCATGCGGCTTCCCGTATCCACTAGCGCGGTGGCTAGAATGGTCAGCGAGCCCCCCTCCTCGACCTTGCGGGCCGAAGCAAACATCTTACGCGGAATTTCCAGAGCGCGGGCATCCACACCACCGGTCATGGTCCGGCCAGAGCCACCATGGACAGAATTGTAGGCACGGGCCACGCGGGTGATGGAATCGAGCAAGACGAAGACATCCTTGCCTGCCTCTACCATGCGACGGCAACGCTCGATCATCAACCGGCTCAGGCGCACGTGGGTCTCCAAGTCCTGGTCGTTGCTGGAAGCCACCACTTCGGCCTTCACACTGCGCTGGAAGTCAGTGACTTCCTCGGGCCGCTCATCAATGAGCAAAACCATGCAGTAAACCTCGGGATGGTTGGTGGTGATGGCGTTGCAAATCTGCTTGAGGATCGTGGTCTTACCAGTGCGCGGGGGCGCGACGATCAGACCGCGGGTCCCTTTGCCGATGGGCGTCACGAGATCAATGATGCGGGTCTCGAGGCTATCGGGCGTGGTCTCCAGCTGAAACTTGTCGATCGGATCGATGGTGGTGAGATTCTCAAAGCGCATGGCGTGCAAATAGTCCTGATAGGACTTGCCATTGACTTCGATCACCTCGCGCATCTGAGGGCTGCTGCCTCGATGCGGCGGATTCACCGAGCACTTGACCTGACAGCCTTCGCGCAGAGCCAGACGCTTGATGGAATCGGGCGTGAGAAACACGTCGGTGGGCTTTGGCGCGTAATTCCCCTTCGAGGAACGCAAGAATCCAAAACCTTTTTCGGACATCTCGAGCCAGCCTTCCATGATGACCGGCTCAGCCTGAGGCTGGGGAGGATTGCCACCCCTATTGTCACCTCGATTTTCAGCCTGGCCGCCCTGGTTGCCCTGGCCGCCCTGGTTGCCACCTTGATAATTATTGCCCCCTTGTTGGTTGTAGCCGCGATTGCCGCCCTGTCCGCCGCCGCCGCCACCGCCACCTCCCTGATTGTGGCGCTGCCCCTGATGGCCACCATGTCGCTGATGGTGACCGCCATGTCGACGTCCACCGCCGCCGCCTCCTTGACGGAAGCCACCTTGGCCGCCGCCCGGACGGAAGGTGCCTTGATGGCCTTGTTGACCTTGCGGCCCGCCTTGTTGGGGATTTCCCTGAAAACCAGAGGAATCTCCTCCGCTGGGGCGAGAGTCACCCGAATCGGGACCGTGGGCCGGTTGCGGTGATTGCGAAGGAGTCGGATTGGGCTCCTGAGACCGGGGAACAGATTCCTCCGGTGATTGCTGATTGCTCATGCGCTATGGTATGTCGGAAGAGTCCGGTCCCAGAAATGCGACAGAAGTAAGGGCCGCGGGAATGTTGACTTGGGGAAGCTGCGGGGAGGGAAAACCTCAACGCAGACGGACTTCAGACGCACAAAAATTAGAGCTGGTTCTGGGTGGGAGCAACAAATTTTAAAAAAAACTTTGTTTTTCATGTTTCCTTCCAAGGAAAGCCCGGTTGACTGCCCCGCAATGATGGTTCCACTGGCCTACGGACGCGGATGGCTTCCTGTAACGTTCCCCGACGATGCCACAACGGTGATCGAACCGCGCCCGACACCGCCCCTTCGGGACGAACACGCCTCCGTGCTGGCAGCGTTGGAAGCCCCAATCGGCGCCTCTCCATTGCAAGAGTGGCTCAAGCCGGGTTGCCGCATTTGCATTCTATTCACAGACATCACTCGGGCCACCCCTAACGATCGGCTAATTCCATGGCTTCTTGCCTATTTGGAAAGGGCCGGAGTGCAACGGGATCAAGTCACCCTGCTCTGCCAACTGGGCACCCACCGACCGTGCACCCGAGAAGAATTGGAGCATCTCCTTACGCCTGAAGTGGTGGCGAACTGGAGGGTTCTCAACCATGAACCCTTCAACCACGACGCGTGTGTCGCCCTCGGAACAACACGAACCGGCGTTCCAGCGTGGATTAATCGACACTGTGTGGAAGCCGATGTCCGCATCGTCACGGGGTTCATCGAACCTCATTTCTTCGCGGGGTTCAGCGGTGGCCCGAAAGGCATCATGCCGGGCGTGGCCCATGTGGACACCGTCATGAGCAACCACGGGGCTCAGAATTTGGGAAACCCCAAGGCCAGTTTCGGCCACTGCGAGGGGAATCCAGTGTGGGAAGAAATGCTGGAAATCGCCCAGCGCGTAGGGCCCAGTTTTCTGCTCAATGTCACACTGAACGATCGGAAGGAGATCACTGGTGTCTTCGCTGGGGAACTCGCCACGGCCCACCGGGCCGGACGCGAGACCGTACGGCAGGCGGCCATGCAACCAGTCGATGCCCCATTCGAGGTGGTCGTTACCACTAATTCGGGATTCCCGCTGGACCAAAATTTGTATCAGGGAGTCAAAGGCATGTCTGCGGCGGCGCGGATTGTCCGCCAGGGCGGAACCATCATCCTTGCAGCGGAGTGTTCCGACGGGATTCCCACCGGAAGCCCGTATGATCTGCTGCTGCGGGAGGAATCCTCCATCGAAGGGTTCGGACCACCCTCCTCCGCTACGGTCCCGGAGCACGCGTCGCGGTCCTTCCCCTCGGTCCACTGACTATTCCCTATTTGCAGTCGCACGAAGTCTAAGCGCATTGGCAACCGCAGCGTCTGGCGGTGCCTGTCCCTCGGGGTCCGTCTGCTGCAGGGGTAATTCTCGATTTGGACGGCAGGGATTTTGGCTCAACTGAGCCGCTTCAACCGAGATCGATTTGGGGAAGGCACATTTTTAATTGCGACCGACCGATGCGTGTGGCTTGACGATGGGGGGATCCCCTGCATAACGTCACGGCCGGTCGGTGGTCGTAGATCAATGGTAGATCCCCAGATTGTGATTCTGGTCGTTGCGGGTTCGAGTCCCGTCGGCCACCCCACCTCTCCTCGAGCCAACGGCTCAGGATTCAAAGTTCCGGTTCAATGCGGTTCAATATTGTCTCAGTTCAATATTGTCTCAGTTCAGCAGCTTCTTTGAGCCCATGGCCCAATCAGCGAGTTGTGCCGGGCCTAGCCCCGAGCTGAACCGACTCACTTCTGATTCACCGCGGGCTGACTAAAATTCATACGGCCCCGAATAGGATGGGGTTCGAGCAGACTCCTTTAATTTCCCAAAGAGTACCCGCAAATCCATTCTCCACGAACTCTGGATTGGCCGACACCGCCGGCTGATTGCTACTTCTGCTCCGAGTACCAAGCCATTTGGATGTTCTCGAGAATCTTCTCGTTGGAAGCCTCCGGCTTGTCGCCGAATTCGGGAAGCTCGCAGACCATCTTGTGCAACTTCGGGAAGCTGAGCTTCAAGGGGTCTTGATCCGGAAACGCATCCATCAAGGCCCAGGCGATTTCTTCAGAATCTCTCCACGTCAGTTTCATAGGTCGGCGGAAGATGCCCTTGGATGGTTCCAAACGAAAGGGTCAGACCGAAAAATTCAGGTGACAACCTGTGAGCGCTTCCAAGGGGGACTCCGTCGGCAACCCTCGTCAATTCGTGGTCGGGCTCTGCGCCGAACGGCACCAAAGCTCGTAATGATACAACGCCGCCACGGCCAAGGAATGGCGGACACGCCCTCCAGTGACTAGCGTGGACATCTCAGAAATCGGAAACAGGCGCACCGCAATGTCTTCGGAGTCGTCCAACTCCAACTCGCCGACCCGCCGGCAATTCCGCACCAAGACCGTTCGACACCGATTGCTCTGGATGGCCGAATTGGGCAGCACGCAACCGATCTCGATGGCTCCGTCGCCCGCATAGCCAGTTTCTTCCCGCAATTCCCGGAGGCCGGCAGCCACGGAATCGATCTCGCCTGGGTCCATGATGCCGCCAGGAACCTCCAATTCCACCGATGCCACGCCATGCCGGAACTGCTCCACCAAAATCAGTTCATTCTCTGCGGTGATGGCGATGACATTCACCCAATCCGAACAATCCATCACATAGAAGTCCCGCTCCACCCCATTGCGCGGACTGCGACGCCTCACCGAACGGAGTTGGAAGATTCGGAAATCACCCAAGGATTGGGTCCCCAAATCCGGCCACGAGCGGATCTCACCGCTGAAATCTAGAGGACTCATGCCTGCGGGTCAGTCGTTGGAGCCTGGGACTGTGCTGCCCAACCGCCAGCCATCGCCCGCAACAAGTGGCCAAGCGCCTCCTCGTAGGAACGCCCCTTAGCCTCAGACAATTGGCCAGCGCGTCGATGGAGTTGCAGGGCCATCTCCGGGCATTTGTCGGGCGGGCATCCGAATCCCTGAAGGATCGTGGCGATGGCGGTGAGGGTTTCAGCTTCCACAAAAAAGAAAAACGGCGGCAAGGAGTGACCCCAGCCGCCGCAAAGTATTCCGAAAGGCTACGACTACTTCAAGGTGGCGCGATCCACGATCTTGACGCTCTCCACACCCTGACGCTTGTCCGGGCGATCCTGGGCGCCGACCTTGGTCGTGGCCAACTTCTCCAGCACATCGTCGCCCTGGATAAGCTTGCCGAAGGCCGTGTACTGACGATCCAAGAAGCTCGGGTCGCCGTGGCAGATGAAGAACTGGCTGCCTGCAGAATCCGGATCCTGGGACCGGGCCATGGAGATCACGCCACGCTTGTGGGAGCGCTCGTTGAACTCGGCCTTGATCTTGTAGCCCGGGTCGCCGGTGCCCCAGCGGTTTTGCTTGGTATCGTCCTTAGTCAGCGGATCGCCGCCCTGAACCATGAAGCCCTTGATGATCCGGTGGAACGCGGTGCCGTCGTAAAAGCCCTTCTTGGCCAGGGTCTTGAAATTCTCGACGGTCTTCGGGGCCACATCAGGCCAGAACTCGATGACCATGTCGCCGGCAACGGTCTTGATGACGGCGACCTCGTTGGTGGTGTTGCTCACTGGGGTTTCTTTTTTGTCAGTTTTGGTGGGAGCCGTGTCTTCGGCAGACACGGCGAGGCCGCAAAGAAGCGCGGCGGCCAGCGCGAAAAGGACTCGTTTCATGCTTCGCACAATGAACAACAGGACAGGCTTTCTGTCACGCCGAGAAACGCCACCTCCGCCTCGGTCGGTCTGGAATTTATCGGGTCGCCACCAGGAGCGCGGATCCTAGCGCCATGATGCAGGCTCCAGCCAAACGGCGGGCAAACTGGGGCTCACCAAAAAAGGCCCACCCCAAAAACACGCTGAGCACTGCAGACAACTGGAAGAACGACAACGCAAGTCCCGTGGGCAGCTGATCCAGGACCATGAAGGTGCTGGCTTGCATCAGCCCCGTCGTCAACGCGAGCGCCAACCCAGCCGACAAACTGCCCAGAGCCACGGTCCCAGCTTGGGGACAGGCTGCGCGGGCTTTCCATGCAAACGGGGCAGCCACCAGAAAACCCAACAGCACCCATCCAGCGAAGGCCCGTACCGGATCAGAAACTGCCAACGCCCGTTTCAATGTCACGGCCTCGGCCGCCGAGAATACCAGGGCCAGAAAACGTAGCTGAACACCACGATCCAGAAACAGTGCCCAAGGACGCCCCCTCCTACCTCCCGTTCCACCCAGGAGAAGGCTACCAAAAAACACCAACCCCATGCCCACCCATTGCCAGCCCTCCGGCCGTTCCCCCAGCAGGAACCAACCCGGAACGAGGCTCACCCAGGGCTTGTAGGCATTAATGGGGCCCAACAGGGACAGGTCCGAACGCCGGACGGCCTCAATGATGAGCCAATTGGCCGCCACCGCTAGGGCGGCCGACAGCAAGCTCCACAACCAGAACTCCCCACTCAGCGAATCGCCAGCCCGAAGCAGGATCACCATGGCCACCGGACCCAGCACCCCATG
>JAPLUH010000054.1 GCA_026397675.1 Verrucomicrobiota bacterium | reverse complement strand
AAGTTGAAGACACCGTGGTCAACCCCATGGAGATCGCCGTGGCTCCCGACGGGCGGGTCTTCTTCATCGAGCGCAGCGGCCTCTTGAAGGTGTGGAGCCCGACCACCCAAGCCTCAACCATCGCCGGCACACTCAAGGTGTTCACGGAATTGGAAGACGGTCTGCTCGGCATCGCGCTAGATCCCAAGTTCGCGAAAAACTCGTGGATTTACCTCTTCTACTCCGACCCACAAACCCACACCAACGACACCAACCACAAGACCGGCGACAACCGAGTCTCCCGCTTCACCCTCCGCGACGGTGCGCTGGACATGGCGAGCGAAAAAATTCTCCTCCGCATCCAGACGCAGCGTGACCAATGTTGCCATTCGGCTGGATCTCTCGCCTTTGACGCCTCCGGCAACTTGTACGCCTCCACCGGCGACAACACACATCCTGGCGAATCCGATGGCTACAGCCCCATCGATGAACGCCCCGGCCGCGAACCTTGGAACGCCCAAAAATCCGCCGCCAACGCCAACGATCTTCGCGGCAAGATTCTGCGCATTCATCCCGAGCCTAACGGAACGGTCACCATCCCCAAAGGAAACCTCTTTCCTCCCGGAACACCCAAGACGCGCCCTGAAATTTACGTCATGGGCAACCGCAATCCCTTTCGTATCAGCGTCGACAAGACCACCGGACACCTCTACTGGGGCGAGGTGGGGCCGGATGCCGGCGGCCCGAACGACAAACGCGGCCCCGCCGGGTTCGATGAAATCAATCAGGCCCGCGCTGCCGGAAACTTTGGATGGCCGTTCTTCGCCGGAGACAACCGCCCCTACCATCAATACGACTTCGAAACCCGCCAGCACGGCCAACCCTGGGATCCGGCGCACCCCATCAACCCGTCGCGATTGAACACCGGCCCTGCAGAGCTCCCTCCGGCTCAGCCCGCGTTCATTTGGTACCCTTACGGAGCTTCGACCCGCTTCCCGGAAGTACGCAACGGAGGTCGCACCGCCTGTGCAGGCCCTGTCTACCGCTTTGATAAGCGCTCAGCCTCTCCACACCAGTTGCCAAAAGAATTTGATCGAACCCTTTTCATCTATGAATGGTCCCGGAATTGGATCCTCGCGGTGCACCTCGATGAAAATCACAACATTGCAAAAACCCCGGAAGGCAAGCTCCGAATGGAGCGTTTCTGCCCCGGTATGACCTTTATGCGACCCATGGACCTCGAAATAGGCACGGATGGTTGCTTATATGTCCTAGAAAACGGCAGTGCATGGGTCGGCAACAAGGACACCCAGCTGGTTCGAATCGAATATCACCCCCCCACCGCCAAGCCTCTCCAACCGTGAAAACCTCACCCCACCAATCCATCATCTTCCACTTTTCACAAAAAACGTATTGCACGCCCTCGCTCCGTTGTTAAGGTCCGCGCTCCCGTTTCCGTCGCTTTTGACGGAGGCGATAACCTTTCGGCATCGATGCCTACGATTAACCAGTTGGTCCGCAAGGGCCGCACCAAGATCATCTACAAGTCCAAGTCTCCGGCCTTGGAAAACGCGCCATTCCGTCGCGGCGTGTGCTTGCAGGTCATGACCCGCACGCCCAAAAAGCCGAACTCCGCTATGCGGAAGGTCGCCAAGGTTCGGCTGACCAATGGCTTTGAAGTGATCGCCTACATCCCTGACGAGGGCCACAACCTCCAGGAGCACTCGATCGTTCTCGTCCGCGGCGGCCGCGTGAAGGATCTTCCCGGTGTCCGCTACCACATTGTCCGCGGCACCCTGGACGCCTCTGGCGTCGAGAAGCGTCGTGTCAGCCGCTCCAAGTACGGCGTCAAGCGCCCGAAAGCCGGAGCCGCCGCCAAGAAGAAATAACGCCGCGGCCCATAAGCAGTAACCAACTCCCTTTCCGATCTCTGTATGTCCCGTCGTCGTCAAGCCATTAAGCGTTCCGTCATTGCGGACGCCAAATACAACAGCGTCCTTGTTGGTCGCCTCGTGAACACCGTGATGTTCAGCGGCCAAAAGAATGTTGCCCGCCGCATCGTCTACGGAGCCATCGAGGCTCTCGCTGAGAAGACCCCAGGAGTGGATCCTTTGGAAATCGTTCAGCGCGCGATCGACAACGCCAAGCCCCGCATCGAGACCAAGGCTCGGCGCGTCGGTGGTGCCACCTATCAGGTTCCCATGGAGGTCACCCCGGATCGCCAGACCTCCCTCGCTATGCGTTGGATCGTCGGGTATGCCGATAGCCGCAAGGGTATCCCCATGAAACAGGCCCTTGCCACCGAACTTCTTGAGGCTTACCAAGGACAAGGTAACGCAATCCGCAAGCGCGACGACGTGCATAAGATGGCCCAAGCCAACAAGGCATTCGCACACTTCCGCTGGTAGTCTATTCCTTAATGTGACGCCCCGATGCCAAGTCGGGGCGTTTTTCATCTCCTTAAACGACGATCTTTCCTATCCATGAGCGATCCCGCGGCCATCAACTCGACCGTCAATTCACCGCTGCGCCAGTACCCACTGGAGCGCACCCGCAACTTTGGTATCTGCGCCCACATCGATGCGGGCAAGACCACGACGACCGAGCGTATCTTGTTCTACACCGGCCTGATCCACAAGATCGGCGACGTTGATGACGGCAACACCGTTACCGACTGGATGGAACAGGAAAAGGAGCGCGGCATCACCATCACCTCGGCGGCGGTGACCTCCTTCTGGACCCAGAAGAAGGACGAGGGTCTGTACAAGAACTTCGAAGGTATCGCTCACCGGATCAACATCATCGATACACCGGGACACGTGGACTTCACCGCTGAAGTTGAGCGTTCCATGCGTGTTTTGGACGGCGCCGTCGCTGTGTTTTGCGGCGTTGCCGGTGTCCAACCCCAGTCCGAGACGGTCTGGCGCCAGGCCACCAAGTACAAAGTACCTCGGATCGCGTTCGTCAACAAGATGGACCGCACCGGTGCCAATTTTGAAAATGCGCTGGCTGACATGCGCAAGAAGCTCGGCGCCTATGCGTTCCCGATCTTCTTAAACATCGGAGCTGAAGACAAATTCGCCGGCGTTATCGACGTGGTAAACCAGAAGGCCATCATTTGGGGCGAGGGCGACCTCACCAACGAAGGCCTGAAGTACGAAATCACCGAGATTCCTGCCGCTCACAAGGATCGCGCGGAAGCGGCGTTGGCCGAACTCATCGATGCCGTCTCCAACAAAGACGATGCAATCGCGGAGCTCATTCTCGAAGAGAAGCCCATTTCGGTTCCCGTCCTCAAGGCTGCAATCCGCCGCCTCACCTGCCTGATCGAACTCGTCCCGGTCCTTTGCGGCACCGCTTTCAAGAAAAAGGGCGTTCAAGTCTTGATCGACGCCGTCATCGATTACCTGCCGTCCCCGTTGGACATCCCTCCAGCCACAGGCATGGTGCCCGACTCCGAAGACACCGAAGACAAAATCCCAGTTCCTCCGGACGACAACAGCAAGTTCTGCTCGCTCGCGTTCAAGCTTTGGACCGACCCGTACGCCGGAAAGTTGGTTTTCTTCCGCGTCTATTCCGGACAGCTCAAAAAGGGTGATTCCATTTACAATCCTCGCACCCGCAAGCGTGAGCGTGTGAGCCGTTTGATGGTCATTCAAGGCAGCGAACGTAAGGATGTCGATTCCGTTTACTCCGGCGACATCGCAGCCTTGGTCGGTTTGCGCAACATCACCACCGGCGATACCCTGTGCAACGAGGACTTCGACATCGCCCTCGAGCCCCCGACCTTCCCCGAGCCGGTCATTAGCATGGCCATCGAGCCGAAGACGAAGGCCGACCAGGATAAGATGTCCCAAGGCCTCCAGCGTTTGGCTGAAGAAGATCCTACCTTCAAGTGCTTCACCAATGAAGAGACCGGCCAGTTGATCATCGCCGGCATGGGCGAGCTGCATCTGGAAATCATCCGCGACCGTCTCAAACGCGAATTCTCTGTCGAGGCCGACGCGGGCGCTCCCCAGATCGCTTACCGTGAGACCATCACCAAGTCGGCCGAGGGCGAAGGCAAGTTCATCCGCCAGTCCGGTGGTCGTGGTCAGTATGGCCATGCCGTCGTTGATGTGGAGCCCAACGAAAAGGGCAAGGGCGTCGAGATCCTCAACAAGGTCGTTGGTGGTACCATCCCCAAGGAGTACATCCCAGCGGTGATGAACGGTATCGCAGAAGCCATCAAGTCCGGTGTCTACGCCGGCTTCCAGGTGATCGACATCAAGGTCACCGTCAAAGACGGATCGTTCCATGAAGTCGACTCCAACGAGTTGGCGTTCAAGATGGCCGGTATCTTTGCGCTCAAAGACGCTTTTGCTCAGGCCGGTCCGATCCTCTTGGAGCCGATCATGAAGGTCGAAGCCACCACTCCTGACGAATATCAGGGCGATATCTTGGGTGACATCAACCGCCGCCGCGGCATGATCCAAGGCGTGGACGCCAAGAATGGTCAAACCGTACTGACAGCGCAGGTGCCGCTGGCCGAAATGTTCGGCTATGCGACCGCCATCCGATCCCTCTCCAAGGGACGCGCTTCCTACAGCATGGAACCGCTCCACTTCGAGCAGGTCCCCAACAGCGTCCTCACTACTGTGATGGATGCCGCCAAAAAGCGCCCTGCCGCCCGCAGCTAATTTCTCCCCTAAAACTCAAACCTGTTCTTTGCAATGGCTGGACAACGTATCCGTATCCGACTCAAAGCCTACGACCACCGGGTCATTGACGCCTCCGCGAGTGAAATCGTGGAAACCGTCAAGCGCTCTGGTGCCCGTGTCGCTGGCCCCATCCCCCTCCCGACCAAAATTGAACGATTGACCGTTCTACGTTCGCCTCACGCGGACAAGAAGTCGCAGGAGTCCTTCGAGCAACGCACTCACAAGCGCCTGCTGGACATCCTCGATCCCACTGCCAAGACCGTGGACGAGCTCAAGAAGCTCAACCTCCCGGCCGGCGTTGACATCCAAATCAAGATCTAACTTTTCCAGCCATGCCTCTCGGACTTATCGGACTCAAGGTGGGTCATACCCGTGTGTATGATGCCAACGGTGTACTCGTGCCCGTCACGGTCGTCCATGTCGGACCCAATCGGGTTCTTCAGGTCAAGACCAAGGCCTCGAAGGACGGCTATTCTGCCGTTCAGCTCGGCTACGGTGACCAGAAACTCGGCCGTCTGACCAAGCCTCTCATCGGGCACCTCGCTAAGCAGGGTGTCAAGGTGGACGCTCCCGGACAGGGCGGCGAACAGCCGGTCATCACCGGTGTCAAACGCATCCGCGAATTCCGCGACTTCTCCAAGGAAGTGAAGTCCGGAGACACCGTGGGCGCAGATATCTTCCAGATCGGACAATTTGTGGATGCCATTGGCACCACTAAGGGTCGCGGCTTCGAAGGTGTTGTGGCCCGCTGGAGTTTCCGCGGCGGTGATGCCACTCACGGCGCCAAGGGTTGGCACCGTCGATCGGGCGCCATCGGTCAGCGCCTCTTCCCCGGAACCGTCATGCGTGGCATGAAGATGCCCGGTCACATGGGTGTGGTTCGTCGCACTTCCCAGAATCTGGAAATCATCCAGGTTCGTCCGGAAGACAACGTGCTCCTCATCAAGGGTAATTTCCCGGGCAGCGAGGGTGATTATTGCATCATCCGTGAGGCGAAGAAAATCTCCATCAACTCCGCTCGCCTGAAGCAGATCACCGACGCCCGTAAGAAGGCCAAGGATGCTGCCACGTCCAAGAAGGACGACAAGAAGGCTGCCGCGGCTGCCAAAAAGAAGTAACTAAGGAACACGCTCGATGAAACTTTCGATCAAAGACTCCAAAGGAAACGCCGCTGGCGAACTCGATGTCCGTTTCGAGTTGATCGCCGACGGTCGCGGCACCCAAGCCGTCCACGACACCGTGGTCGCCTACAACGCTGCTCAGCGTAGCGGTACCGCCTGCACCAAGACCATGGGTGACGTTAACGGCACCGGCAAGAAGCCTTGGCGCCAGAAGGGAACCGGACGCGCTCGCGCCGGCTCCTTCGCCAGCCCTCTGTGGCGCGGCGGTGGCGTGGTCTTCGGACCCAAGCCCCGTGACTTCTCTAAGAAGGTCAACAAGAAGGTAAAGAGCCTCGCCCTCCGCAAGGCGCTCAGTGAGCGTCTGAAGTCCGGAGACGTCGTTCTCATCGATGATCTGAAGATTGCCCATGCCAAGACGAAAGACTTCGTCTCAGTGCTGCAGGCTCTGGGTCTCGATGGCAACACCAACCTCGTGGTGGTGGGTGCGGCCGACAAGGCCGCTTACTTGGCCAGCCGCAACGTGACCGGCGTGGAACTCAAGACCGCTTGTCTGGTCAATACCTACGACCTCCTCAAGTACGACAAGCTCGTCTTCACCAAGTCTGGCTTCGAGGCAGTTGAGGCGCGCATCGCCAAGTAACCAGAAAGGGATATCAACATGACCATTTTCGACACCATCAAGACGGTCCGCATCACTGAAAAGGCGGCCCTTCAGACCGAAAAGTTCAACAAGTACACCCTTCTGACCGATCGACGTGCCTCCGCGCCGCAGATCAAGAAGGCCGTGGAGCAGCTCTTCAACGTGAAGGTGACCAAGGTCAATACGGCGAACTACGAGGGCAAGGCCCGTCGCAAGATGACCAAGGCCGCCGGCAAGAGCAGCGACTACAAGAAGGCCATCGTCACCCTCAAGAAGGGCGACAAGATCGCTTTGGTGTAATCCACTCGAACCGTTTGCTTCAACGGCGCAGGACTCGCAAGAGTCCTGCGCCGTTTGTTTTGACCCTCTATCTTTCGCAACCGGATTCTTTTCCCCTACAGAGCCTGTCCCTACTGACGAACCCCTCACAGAGCCTGTCCCTACCGACGAACCCCCTACAGAGCCTGTCCCTACCGACGCCCCCCCTACAGAGACTGTCCCTACTGACGATCCGTCTATCTTTCGCAACCGGATCTTTTCCCTTACAGAGCCTGTCCCTACTGTCGAGACGTGTCGCAGTCGAACCTCTTTGAATTGGGTGGCGCAGCGGGCGCGGCTGCCTCGGATAGCGTGAACCCTTCCCCGGTTGGCGAGGAACGATCGATGTCGGCTGCCCCGCTGGCTTCCCGGATGCGACCGCGCACCTTAGAGGAGTACGCAGGCCAGCGGCATCTTCTGGCCCCGGGACTCCTGCTCCGCCGCGCCATTGATGCCGACCGCATCCAGTCCCTCATCTTCTTCGGGCCACCCGGAACCGGTAAGACCACCCTGGCCCAAATCATCGCTGCACGCTCGAAGTCCCACTTCGAGAAGCTCAACGCTGTCGAATCCAATCTGGCGGAGATGCGCCGCGTTCTGCAGGGAGCCAACCATCGTCTTCGCAATACCGGCGAATCCACCCTGCTCTTCATCGACGAAATCCACCGATTCAACCGGGCTCAACAAGATGTGCTCTTGCCCGATGTAGAGAGTGGAGCGGTCAAGCTCATCGGGGCGACGACACACAACCCCTTCTTCTTCATCAACTCCCCGCTGGTCTCCCGGTCCCAGGTCTTTGAGCTCCGGTCTTTGGACGAGTCCGACCTCTTGGATTTGCTCCAACGGGCTCTTTCGGACTCCGAACGCGGTCTCGGCCACCTCCGTATCACCGCCGAGCCCGACGCGCTGGCTCATTTGGCCAGAGTCTCTGACGGAGATGCGCGCAAGGCCCTCAACTCTATCGAGATCGCCGCCATGACTACCCCTCGAGGGAGCGATGGTATTATCCGCATCTCCCTGTCCGTGGCCGAGGAATGCATCCAACGGAAGGCGGTGGTTTATGACGGTGACGGCGATGCCCATTACGACACCATTAGCGCCTTCATCAAGTCCATGCGCGGCAGCGATCCGGACGCGTCGCTCTACTGGTTGGCCAAGATGATCCATGCCGGCGAGGATCCCCGGTTCATCGCCCGCCGGATTATGATCCACGCCGCCGAAGATGTCGGATTGGCCGATCCCATGGCTTTGGTACTGGCCACCGCCGCCTGCCAGGCCGCCGAAGTCATCGGATGGCCGGAAGCCCGCATCCCCATCGCCGAAGCCGCCCTCTACATCGCCACCGCCAACAAAAGCAACTCGGTGGTCAAAGCCATCGATGCAGCTCTCGAGGACATCCGTTCCGGCCGAACGCTGGCCGTGCCGAACCACTTGCGGGACGGTCACTACGCCGGATCGAAGGTCTTAGGGCATGGCGAAGGCTACCGCTACGCCCATGATTTCCCTGGGCATCATGTCGCACAGGATTATCTGGGGGCAGCCCGTCGCTTCTACGAACCCAGCACTCAGGGGCACGAGCGCAAAATCTCCGAGCGCTTGGACCAGTGGCGCAAGACAGCAACCGAGAACGGGCCCCATCCTTCAGGGCAGCCCAGCACGACGAAGACGTCTCCGACGTTGTGACCGCCGCCGCGAATCAGGCTCATATTGGATCGTCCCAACGTTCAATTTGACGGCGTTCACGTTTGGTGGGGCGCCCTAGCCCGCGAGCTCGGAACCCCGGTTCCAATGTTTTCTGCCGCGCCTCTTCCCGGGCTTCAGGCGGTGTCAGATCCTCGGCGAATTGAACGACCTCCGGCGCTGAAACCCGGCGCGGCGGAAAGCCTAAGAGCTTGTAAACCCGCGTAATATCGCCCGTCCGCGCCGACACAGTCTCCCCGGCCCGAGCCTCCCGGGCAGGCTTGATGGCAACCCCGTCGACGAGCACTCGCCCCTCCTTGATGGCCGTCTGTGCCAAGGACCGCGATCGATCCCACCGCATGGGAGCAGCATGAACCATCCTCGCCGAAGCGCCAACGCTTCCGAAGGACGGACCGCGATTGAAGATAGACCCGAGGATTTCCCGTTCGAGGCGATCGGAGAATGACCAGAAACCCATTGTTAATATCTGATGTCAGTGCATGATGTCACTCATGAGAACCATCATCGATGTGCCCGATGCACTCATCGAGTCACTCGACCAATTTGGCGCTCTTGAACAGCGTTCCCGGGCGTCATTGATCCGCGAAGCGATCACCCAATACCTCAAGGTGAAATCAATCCCGGCCGCCGATGAGGCGTTCGGGCTTTGGAAGAAGAGAAAAGTGGACGGCGTCCAATACCAAAAGTCTCTCCGCGACGAGTGGGAATGCCGATGAAGGCCGTTTTCGACACCAACATCTTGGTCGACTATCTGGCCGGCATCGAGGCCGCCAAGGACGAACTGGACCGATACCGCATCCGGCAAATCAGCATCATCACCGTCATCGAGTTGATGGTGGGCGCCAAGGAGGCCGGAGAAGAAGCGTCGATCCGGGGATTTCTGTCCTCGTTCGAGGTTCTCGAGCTGTCGACTGAAATTGCCCACGAAGCCATCCGCCTGCGCAAACAACTACGACTCAAGATCCCCGATGCGATCGTCTATGCAACGGCACGGACTCAAGGCTGCCTGCTGGTGTCCCGCAATACCCGGGAATTGAAGTCCGTGTGGCCTGACATTCGCATCCCTTACCGACTCTGATCCGGGGTCCGGACTCCGGAGGCCCGCACGAGCCCCGATACCGTCTCTTGCGCGACCGGATAACTCGGTTTTCTACAGCCCCTGCGAAAAGGACTGCGCAAAAAGAAATCGTTGGTCGCAGCCCGTTGCATTCCTAAGATCCACAGTCATGAGCGATCTGTCGAAGTCGCGGCTCCGGGAACTCTTGGCGGCGGCGTCCCGAGCACGGCTGTGGGTCATCGGCGATGTGATGCTGGACCAATTTGTCTGGGGTCGGGTGAGTCGTATCTCGCCCGAGGCCCCGGTTCCCATCGTGGATTTTGACCGGGAGAATCTCATGCCCGGCGGAGCGGCCAATGTTGCACGGAATGTCACAGCCCTTTCCGGTCACGCTGAATTAGCCGGAGTGATCGGGCGAGACGAAGCCGGACAGACCCTTCGGGATTTGCTCGCTTCGGAACGCATCGGATGTCGCGGTCTGGTGTCCTCCACACGACGACGCACCACCACCAAGATGCGCATCGTGGCTGGGCAACAGCAAATCGTGCGCCTCGACCGCGAAACCCGGGGAGAGATCGACGCGGCCGCCA
>JAPLUH010000460.1 GCA_026397675.1 Verrucomicrobiota bacterium | reverse complement strand
GAGGGACAGGCTTACCGTCTCTAAGAGACTCTAAAAGAGGTTGTTTCATTCCCGATTGCTCTCCAGGGACAGGCTCGGCAATTTCAGATCGATGAACACCTCGCTCTCAGCGATTTCCAGGCGTGGTTTTCTGGGATCAACCGGTGCCACCGCTGTTGCCTTGGCGGGAGCTTCTGCCACGTCCACCCCGGTCCAAGGTGCTTCCCCGGTGGCGATCGGGCCCCGAATCCGACTGGCCATTGCCTCCTACTCCTATTGGCATTTCCGAGATCCCAAAGTGACAATTCATCAGGTCATCGAACGGGCTGCCGCCTTGGGCGCTGAAGGGTTGGATATCCTGCATCGTCAGATGGACATTCCCGAAAAGGAACCGCTCACTGCACAGCATCGGGCCTATTTGGCAGACCTTAAAAAGCATGCCTTCCGATATGGTATTTCGTTGGTGTGCCTCTCCATTCATCAGGATTTTGTCGATCCCGATCCGGCTGTCCGACAACGGCAAGTTGAGCACACGATCAAGTGCATCGGTATCGCCGCCTTGCTCGGGGTTTCCTGTGTTCGCATCAACTCGGGCCGATGGAACACCATCGCATCGTTCGATGATCTGATGAAGGCGCGCGGGGAGGAACCGGTACTTCCGGGATATACCGAGGAGCAAGGTTTCCGATGGTGCATTGAGTGTCTTGAGAAATGCCTGCCTCATGCAGCCGCTGCAGGCGTGACCCTTGCCGTTGAGAACCACTGGGGGTTGACCAGAACCGTAGAAGGGATGCTCCGAATAGCCGAAGCCATCCATTCCCCCTATTTCGGTTTGTTGATGGATACCGGCAATTTTTTGGAGAATCCCTATGATAGGCTTCGTCGGATTGCGCCTCGGACAGTCATGGTTCAGGCCAAGGATTATCCGGGTGGGGGTGAGTGGTACACCCTCGACCTCGACTACCGCCGTATCGCGGGAATCCTTCGCGAGGCGGGATTTCGAGGGTGGGTCTCCCTCGAGATGGAGGGTAAGGAACCGTCCGAGACCGCTGTCCCAAAGAGTTTCCGGAAGCTCCGCCAAGCCTTCGCTTAGCCGGAGGACGAATTTAGAGGAATCCCTTCGACCTGAGCCGGGATATGCGTGTTTTGAGGGTGCCGCCCAAAAGGGAGGGGGAGCCTCTTACAAAGGCCCCGGAGTCCGTCTAATAGGGACAGGCTCGATTGTCCAATGGGTGCCCAAGAGAGGGACAGGCTCGATTGTCTAATGGGGACATGTCCAATGGTGCCCAAGAGGGACAGGCTCGATTGCTTATTCATAGGCCGGTTCAGAAACGCGTTCCACGCTTCGAGCCCTGACTTTCCCAATGGGGATCTTTTGCGCAGACTCATTCCGTGATTGGCCTGATTGCCGGAAGCAAGTCCCTACCGTTCCTGTTCGCCCGAGAGGCCCGTCGTCGCGGTGAGGCCGTCGTGGCCGTTGGTTTTGAGGGGGAGACCGATCCGGCGCTGGAAAAGGAGGTCTCCTCGCTCGACTGGGTTAAAGTAGGGCAATTGTCCCGAATGATCCGTGCCTTCACCTCACGGGGTGTCAACCGGTGCGTGATGCTCGGTCAGATAGCTCCCAAAAACTTGTTCGATGTTCGTCCGGATCTCCGCGCCATGAGCCTTTTATTGCGACTCAAGGAGAAGAATGCTCACACCCTGTTTGGAGCGATTGGGCAAGAGCTTGCCAAGGATGGGGTGGAATTGGTTCCGGCGGTGCCCTGGTTGTCATCCTGGATGCCGAGCCCGGGTTACGTCGCCGGAGCCAGCCTGCCATCCAAGGCGCATGAGGACATCCGGTTTGGTTTCGGGATCGCGAAGGAAATTGCCCGACTGGAGATTGGTCAGACAGTGGTCGTCAAAGAAGGGACAACCCTAGCAGTGGAAGGCTTCGAAGGAACGGATGCCTGTTTGGAGCGGGGAGGGAAGCTGGCTGGAAAATCAGGAGGCGCGGTGGCGGTTAAGCTTGCCCGAGCAGGGCATGATTTGAGATTCGATATCCCCTGTATTGGACCCCGAACCATTGACATCTGTTCGCAAAACGGAATCCGGGTTTTGGCGTTTGAGGCGGGTATGACATTACTGATTGATCGAGAGGAGCTTGAGGAAAAAGCCCGGATTGCCTCGGTATCGCTGGTGTCGGTAACAACCCCATCGCCGTGAAACGACAGTCCGGGGACATGGCGACGGATCAATACCGGCTCGGGTTTTGTTGAGGCGGCTGATTCAGCGTCTGAGCGACGAAGAGTTCGCGACTTTTTTTTGGAGCAAGTCGAAGTTGGATTCGATGGTTTTCTGCACGAAACGCCCCAGATCTTCATCCAGGAGATCGATCGAGGCCTCCTGCCCCTCAATGTTGATCTCGAAACCACCCGGGCGTGATGAGCGGTAGACGCTCATAGTCTCATTGCCTTGGGTGAAGGAAAACCAGTGTTGGCTGCTTTCAATCAGAGCGAACCCTCGGATTTGGACATCGCCATAGACCCGCGAATCTCCTGAAATTCGGGCGTTCCCGTAAATTCGCGCATTCCCTGTGACAGATGCATCTCCGAGGATCTGGGCCGAGCCAAAGATCTGCGCGCTTCCGCTGACTTGAGCAGTGCCTTGAATTTGGGCCTGTCCGTGAATAAAGCCGCTACCGAATATTCGCGCGTCTCCGTAAACCCTGGACTGACCGGCGACCTGTGCTTCGCCATAGATTCGAGAGGTGCCGTAAACCCGGCCGTCGGCATAGATCAGAGCATTTCCCGACACATGCGCATCCTCGTAGATCTGAGCATCCCCATAGATTCGGGAATTGCCGAAAATGCGGCAATTGCCGAAGACCATGGCGTTGCCTAACACCTTGGCGTTATCGGAAAGATGGGCACCTTCGAAGATATTTGGCATTCGGCCTCTGGACTTCTTCCGTTCAGCGGTGAGATCCGCTACGGAGGGCTTTGAGTTTTATCGGAACGCGCCACCAAAACCTTAAGGTCCGTTTGAGGGGTCCGTTTGGGGGACAGGCTAAGAACCGTTTGAGGGACAGGCTAGGTATAGGTTGCGACCGACTGTGGACAGGCGGAAACAGGTTGTAGTCCCATTGCTCGTTTCCCACATTGAGGAGGAGCACCAATCAGTGTCGGGGTGTCTAATATTCCTTTCTGCGCCGGGGTCTCGGAATCGGCTGATTCTGAGAGAGGTTGCCGGCCCAGATGCTTGGAGAGGGGTCTGGTCAGTGGCGCAGACCCTTGGCTCCGATGTCGCGTCGGAACTGCATTCCATCGAAGCAGATGCGATCGCACGCTGTGTAGGCTGCCTGCCTGGCTTCGTGCAGTGTTTCGGCCCAGGCTGTGACTCCTAGTACGCGTCCACCAGCGGTCACTACTTCGCCATCTTTGAGCGCCGTACCCGCGTGAAAGACTTCAAGGTTGGGATGACCCGTCAGGTCTTTGAGTCCATGGATTGGATGTCCCTTGGGACTGGGTCCCGGATAGCCTGCGCTGGCGATTACTACGCAAATACTGCTGAGGGGTGACCATTGGATGGGAATCTTATCGAGAGTTCCATCGATACTTGCACAAAGCAATTCCACGAGGTCGTTCTCCAGTCGAGGTAAGTAAGACTGAGTCTCCGGATCTCCGAACCGGGCATTGAATTCCAGGACTTTGGGGCCTGAAGCAGTCAGCATGACTCCTGGGTACAGTAGGCCTCTGAAATCGATACCCTCTTGGGCGCAACCCTCTAACCAGGGGCCTAGGATCGCCTGCCCAACCTGCTCTAGGTCGGCCTCATTGAGG
>JAPLUH010000170.1 GCA_026397675.1 Verrucomicrobiota bacterium | reverse complement strand
GTCTTCGTGCAGCAATTGAAGTTGTTTGCCCAACACGCCGCCGGCCTTGTTGATCTCTTCGATGGCCAAGACTGTGCCTTCATGGGAGGACACACCAAAGGTGGCCTCCGTGCCGGTGAGCGAGCAGAACTCGCCCACCTTAATGGTGTCGGCTCCAGCAGCTCCGGCAGCGCCGCCCTCCGACGGTTTACAACCGGTCCACGGCAAGACCGTGGCGGCGGTAGCGGCGGCAACAGTGGCGAGGAAGGCGCGGCGGGGTTGGGCGGGTTTCATGGTGAGGTCGTGATCGAAGGATCGATGGATCAGATCGGGCTCTGGGTATCTCTGTGGGGACAGGCTAGGAACCTCTCCGCCGGCTTTCAATCGAGGACTGCGCGAGGACTCAACAACCGAGGGTGCTGAGGCCCCATTGATTCGATCGACTCCGGTGCCCATCGAGCAGCGCGTGGGAATTGATTAAACGCCCCGTATTGGTAAAATCTTTAAGCGCCACGGGAGAATTCCCAGAGCGCCACCCGATCACCATGACGCCGAAATTACCCACTTCCCAAGACGCCCTGCTGTTCACTCCTGGACCGCTGACGACTTCGCTTGCGGTCAAGCAGGCCATGCTCCACGACGCCGGTTCTTGGCACTGGGAGTTCAACAACTTGGTGGCCGAGGTGCGTCAGGCCATTCTCGCTCTGGGTGGTGTTTCTCGCGAGTCGGGCTGGGAAGCCATTTTGATGCAAGGCAGCGGCACCTTCGGCGTGGAAGCGGTGTTCCAGAGCGCCATCCCGCCCGAAGGCAAAGTGGCCGTGCTGTCCAACGGCGCTTACGGCGAGCGCATCCTCCTCATGCTCCAGCACGCACGAATCGCCCACACGATCTTGCGCACGGCCGAAGACACCCCGCCGACACCGGAGGCACTCGACGCCCTCTTGGCCTCCGATCCGGCCATCACCCATGTGGCGGCGGTTCACTGCGAGACCACCACGGGCGTGCTCAACCCCATCGAGACGTTGGGCCCTGTGGCCAAGCGCCATGGCAAGGTGTACATCGTGGATGCCATGAGCAGCTTCGGCGGCTACCCCATCGACCTGGAGGCCGCGGGCATCGACTTCATCATCTCGTCGGCCAACAAGTGTGTGGAGAGCGTGCCGGGCTTCAGCTTCGTGCTCTGCCGCCGTGCGGTGCTCTTGGCCACCGAGGGTTGGGCGCGCAGCCTGAGCCTGAACCTCTTGGACCAGTTGAAGGGCTTCGAAAAGAACGGCCAATTCCGCTACACGCCGCCCACCCACAGTATTCTCGCCTTTGCGCAGGCGCTCAAAGAACTCGAACAGGAAGGCGGCATCGCCGCCCGTGCCGCGCGATATCAGGCCAACAACGCTGCCCTCATTGCGGCCATGCAAGGTATCGGCCTGAAGTCGTACCTGCCGCCGGCGGTGCAAAGCCATATCATCACGAGTTTTGTGTACCCGAAGGATTCGGCCTTCGTTTGGACCGAGTTCTACCGGCTCGTGGCCGAGAAGGGCTTTTTGCTGTATCCGGGCAAGATTAGCCAAGCCGACACCTTCCGAATCGGCAACATCGGCCGCCTCTTCGAAAAGGACATGCGCGCCGTGGTCAACGCCATCGTCGAGACCTTGCGCGGACATGCGCGCCGTGGTCAACGCCATCGTCGAGACCTTGCGCGAAATGGGTGTGAAAGTGGCCTAGGTCGGCATCACTCAATGGCTGCCGGGAGAACGACGCAGCGGAACGGTTGAATCGGTTAAAAACTCCAGCCCTTTGGGCCGAATCCGTTGTGACGAGAAGACTCGGGAATCAAAGTTTTCCAGGGATGTAGTATCTCTCCTTGAGGGATGCCCAGAAAAGTCACCTCTATCCCCAACCGTGGTAGTCAAGCAGAGGTGATCTCCGGAAAACCGAGTTATTTTTATATTCGATTACCTGATATGATTTTGGTTGCTAACGAATAGAGGAATTCGTTGCTCTTAATTCTATTAGTTCTCCCCCTCAAGCACCCTGGTTCGGTCTCCCACTCCTGGCTGCGTTCTGGGTGTTGCTGCTGTGGGATCTATTGTCTGTTCTGCCGCTTTCTCCCGAGTGGCTGGTACTGCGTTCGGAGGTCGCGTTGGTGTTTCAGAATCGCAACGGCCATTGGCAGATCTTCAGCGCGTTGGCGTTGAATGCCGCTCTTTGGGCGGGGGTGCCGGTGTTCCTGAATTGGCGACGGACAGGCCAGAGGCCGAGTGTCAGCGACTGGGCGTTGTTCGGCCTCATAGGCCTGACCGTTGCGCACTACGCTGGCCGCTATGCCACCGCTGCCGGGGCCACGGAACCGCTGCTCATTCTCGCTGGCATCTGGGTCGCCGGCGTTTGGCGTGTTGTGGGATCTCTGCAGTCACCGCGCCGTTTCTGGCCAGCATTCTGGGTCGGCGCCTTCGGACTCGCGGCGGTCAGCCTGTGGCATTGGCCCCTGTTCCAAGTCTTTCACTACCGGGAGGCGCACCGAGCCACGGGGTTGTGGAACAATCCCAACACCTATGGATTGCTGTCGGCCTGCCTGTCCGCCGCGTGCCTGACCTGGTTGTTCCGGATCGCCCCATGGAAACAGGCAGCCAGCAACAACCCTCTGAGCGAGAGGAATGCCGATCGAAGGGCATGGCTTCTCTTGCTACCACTAGTCCCCGCCGCGCTGGGCATGCTCCGCAGCTACAGTCGCGGTGCGTGGTTGGGATTTCTAGTAGCTATGGTGTGGTGTGGGTGGTTTCGATTTTCTCCGGTGCTGCGTGCCCTTCGCTCCCGTGCGCGCGCCGGGTCGATTCCTGATCATCGACGCTGGCTTGTGTTTCGTTTGTCGCTCGTGGCGTTGATGGCGGGAGGATTGAATTCTCTGTGGTTCCTGAAGGATGTCCAGAACCCGCTCCTCCGCCGCGTGGGGACCGTTGTCAACCAGACCGACCGTTCCTGGCGCAACCGCGTGGACGCCTGGGTCGGGGCCGCCCGAATGACCGTCGCCCGACCCGTCACCGGTTGGGGGCTGAATCAGGTGGATGCGACCTACGCCCGAGAGTTCAAACCGGCCCATTTGAAAGAGACGGCTGCCATTCAGCTCAATGACTCCCTGACACTGGCGGCCGGCATGGGAGTCCCGGCGGTGGGTCTGTTCCTCGTGCTGGTGGTCCGGCGATTGCACCACGCCTACCGGGAAGGCGATTTGCTTGTCGCTCCGTTGCTGGTCCTGCTTGTCGGGAGCTGGTTCGATGGGGTGCTCTTCCGGATTCCACTCGCCGTTCCGTTCTGGGTGCTGCTGTTGGCCGGCATCGGCAATCCTCCGGAAATATTGATTCGGCCTAGGCCATCGAGCCATTCCTCAACAAACTCCAAGGGGCTGATTCCTGGTTAAACCAGCAGAGCAGAATCAGACATGGTTACCCCTCTGCCAACCGGATCTCTCGCCGCACGAAAGCCGCGCATGGGCGATCGACGCGGGCGATGCATCGTCGCCGGAGTCCTTGTAGCGGTGATGTTGATTCATCGAGTTTTTTCACCAGCCATCCCCGGAGGCCTGCGATACCGGCTGGACCCTTGGGTGCGACAGGCAGCGGACGCGGTCGCCGAAAAACCCGGGACGGCCGCCAAAGCCGATGCGCTGCACGAATGGCTGCACGATCGCCAACGCCGTGAACAGTGGACGCACGATGGGTTCGGCCGTCTCGATTGGGCCACCGACGGAGCGCGAGGCGGCTGTCGGGCCTTCTGTGAAACCTACGCGGAGATCGGCAACGCCCTCGGGCTGAGAGTCCGACCGGTGTACACCTTTTGGCCGACCATTGGGAATCCTCATTACTGGGTGGAAATTTGGGATGTGGAGAACCGACGCTGGCGCCCCTGTGATGTCTCCGCCTATGAGCGGACCTGGGATACCCCGTGGATGCACCGGGTGCCCAAGGCGGTCAGTCTAGTACCGACGTCGGAGCCGGGAAGCTGGGCAGCCCATGATCAATCCCAGTGGGAGATGCTCGAGAACACCATCGGCCAACACTATCCGAGCGGTGAGGTGGAGGTGACCGTGCTGGAACGCGACCGTCCGCTGTCGGGTGCCCGGGTCGAGGTGCAAGTCTGGTTGGGAGACGGCATGGGTGGCCAAGCGGCCGGAGCGACCAAGTTTGTGGACCCCATGCTGTTTTCCGTATTGGCCGGTCGCACGGACACCAATGGCCTGGTTCGCTTTACTTTGGGGCACAGCGCCCAACAACCCTACCGAATCCGCCTCGACGTTCCTGGCGATTCCGACTGGGCCTGGGTGGCGGTGCGCTCCAACTCCCTGCACCGCAGCACGCTCCGGGCGGACCGCACTCGCCCCTATGACCTGAACGCGTCACCGCCGCGCCTGCCGTGGTCCATCATTAAAGAATAGTTTTCTCAAAAACGGGGTTGACAGTATCAGGCTATCATGTAATCAAAAACCCAAATGCCTCATGTCAAGAGCCAGACAACATTATTCAGTTTCGAGGCGGCAGGCAAGTCGATCGGCGAAGCGAGCGTTTGGTAGCCCTGCTAGGGGATCGGCCAGAAGGCAAGCCCAGGCTAGGGAGCGCCTCACGTGCGCTCAATTCGGGTCAACTTTGGGGTTAGGAGCATGATTAATAGATTAAACAACATAATAGCAAGTGGTTTTGTTTTGGTAATTTTGCTATTTTTATTGGGCTGTAGTAATGTTCTAACAAAGGTTAATGTGCGACGTGTAGAAGGTGCGATAGCGTGCATTGAATCTATCAATAATCGCCTCCTTCGCACTAACCGATTTACAATGACTTTTGGGTCTGGAAATCTCTTGCTACAAATTCATGGAGATGATGGTGCCTTCGTTTCACAATCGGTGGTTGATGAATATGATTATGGTCGTTGGTGGCGAGCTGAATCAACAAACGGTCAGGACTCAGCTTGGGTTCGATCAAAGAATGATAGTTCTAACGATCTTGTGCCTCTAGGTTTTCAAGATGAATTGATTTTACTGCCACTATTTTGGAGCGGTGATAAAATCTTTGAAAACTTAAATTTTGCAGCAGATTGTTTGCGAGACTCGCGGGTATTTTCTCTTATTATTGAAGACATAAGGGTGAACGGAATGGGGGGACCGTACATCAACGTAAATCGAAACGATGGAGTAATCACGAGCAGAGAGATATTTGGTTTATATTCAAGTAAACCAGAAGACATTGACTCTAAAATGCTTTTGTTCGAGATTGGATACATGACCAATAATCCAACAAAAGGTTCTCTGATTTATTCAAATATTTTTCTTGTCGATCATCGGTTGGGGAAAGTTTTTCCTCCAACCCGATACCAGTTGTCTATTGAAAATTCTTACGAGACTAATATTTACCAAAGAAACCTATACCCGGAAGTTAGCGGGTCGAAGTACATGTTTACCGATAGGAGACTCGGTTTTGTTTCACAGAGAGATCAACAATCATGGCCAGCACGACATACGAGTGAGTTTAAAATGGCTACGCGTTCGAGGATGATTGTCACAATTTCATTTGTATTGTTCGCAACGATTTCAATCGTTACGGTCATATTCTTATCAAACCGAAACACCAAAAAAAATGAATAGCAAATCCACAATCAAAAAAGCAACTTGTTTGATAGTTTGTTGCAGTCAATTAGTTACAAGCTCGCTCGGATCCTTGTACCACTCCTCATCAACTCCGAATGGCCCAATTCAGACGAATAATGGAGAACCAGTATCAAAGGAGGTTCCTAGTTCAGGAAAAAATTGCTCGTCTGGGTATGTGACCGTTGCGCAAAGCATCACAGAAAGCCAATGGTGTACAAAAAATTGTGCTGAATGCGAAAAGCTTGAGAATGGAACTTACAAAGCTCCGGATCCGACGGTTCCGTATCGTCCGAAACCTTGCGATTGTGTTGCTGGAACCAAATTCAATGAAAGAAGCCGTGTAGGAACCAAAGTTACCATGACTGGAGGCATTTGCATCTATCTTGACTCAGGTTTTGAGGGTTCCGCCAAAGGTAAAGCAGATCTTGAACTGCTGAAAAAAGGCATTGCAAAAGTGGCTGGTTTATTCGGTGGAGATGTCAACCTCGACCTTGGAATAGTTGGCGATCTTAGGATCGGTGCCACCGTTAGTGTTCCGTTTACCTATTCTAAAACAACATGGTCAGCTGATCCCTTGCCGGCTTTGAATTGCGCTTTGTAATATCTCAAAATAGGTCGATGCGATTACAAGATGTAACGACAAAAATCTTGGTGGAAAATAAAAATAAATATTGTTGCTACATCGCGGACTGGTTATTTAATTAAGATCAATAATTGCATAGCGTGTGACATTACGTGAGCCCTTCGCCATTCAAAACTTAGCCTTTACCCTCATTGAACTCTTGGTGGTCATTGCGATCATTGGGGTTTTGGCGGCGTTGATTGTGCCTGCGGTGAGCAAGGCGCAGGATCGTGCTTACACCATTCAATGCGTCTCCAATGAGCGGCAGCTGGGGTTGGCGCTGACTTTGTATGCCGGTGACAATCAAGACAGCTATCCGTGGTTCACGTTCGCTACTCAATACCGGCAGTGGACGGCGCTCAGCAACTACGTGGGGCGGAGCCGAGGGGTCTTTAAGTGTCCGGCCGCGAAGGGGATGTCCCCACGCGGGCCTTACAGCCTTTCGGAATGGACCTATGAGCCGGTGATGCCGCTCAAACGGGCGTGCACCATCACCAATGCCGATGGCACCACTTGGGTAACCGACTACAAATTCAACGACTGTTCCCGCTTCTACCAGACCAACGAGTTGGGGCAGATCATCGGTAGCCGGGTGGGCCTGAGCCAAATGCGCCCGGCCGAACTGGTGGTGGACTGGGACAACCTAGATTGGCAACCGCGCCACGTTTCCCGCACCAAGGTCAACTTCGGTTTCCTGGATGGCCATGTCGCCCAGTATCAATCCTCCGGGGAACGGCCATCGATGGACCCGTCCAAGGCGATGACCGGGACCTACACAGCGGATAGCATCGGCAACTTTCCGTTTTGGAATTGGGGGTTCCCGGATGTGTTCGTCACCCCCCTCGACCCGGAGAAGTAGCAAGCCCCGATGCGCCTTCTTGCGAGCTGGCTGTGGTACCTACCGGTCCGGGCTCGGAGGCTGCTCTTCTTCACGGCGGTTGTCCTGTGGGTGGGGTTGGTCGTCCTGGGATTCTCCGGGGGTTTGTTCCGTGGACCGGCCGATGGCTTGACCTCGGCAGTGTGTGCGTTGTTCGTCC
>JAPLUH010000315.1 GCA_026397675.1 Verrucomicrobiota bacterium | reverse complement strand
GCGAAGAACGCAGCGAAGGCCGGTGGCTGGGGCTTGCAGGGAGCTT
The DNA here is from genome assembly GCA_026397675.1 of Verrucomicrobiota bacterium. Taxonomy (GTDB): domain Bacteria; phylum Verrucomicrobiota; class Verrucomicrobiia; order Limisphaerales; family UBA9464; genus SXXZ01. The sequence goes on along the minus strand of JAPLUH010000315.1, from coordinate 1,515 downwards.
TGGCTTTAGCGGGAGAGGTGATTTGTGGATGAGGTGGGTGTGTGGGCATGAAGTTAGTATTTGCGTTTAGTCGGACCAAATGTAAAAACTGTTTTCATGATCACCCGCCCGTTCTGGATAGACCGGATCGAACAGTGTTGGCGCAAAGCACCGATCGTTTGGCTCTCGGGAGTTCGCCGCGCCGGGAAGACCACAGTGGCGGCCGACCTGGCAGATGCCCTCTACCTGAATTGCGACCTTCCCTCCGTCCAGCAGCTCCTTGCCGATCCCGAGGCGTTCTATCGCTCGGTCACCCGATCCCGCCTGGTCCTCGATGAGGTCCACCAACTGCCCGATCCCAGCAGCCTGCTGAAGATCGGCGCAGACGCATTTCCTCGGCTCAAGATCCTCGCCACGGGATCGTCCACTCTGGCGGCGACTCGCAAATTCAGGGACAGCCTCACCGGCCGGAAGCGCAACGTCCACCTGGTTCCGGTGCGGCATGACGAACTGAGCGCTTTTGGTGTCGCGGACCTGCGGCATCGACTGATGCGCGGCGGCCTGCCACCGGCATTGCTGTCTCAGGAATATGACCCAGGGTTTTACTCGGAATGGCTCGATTCGTATTACGCGCGGGATGTCCAGGAACTGTTCCGAGTCGAGAAGCGGAGTGGTTTCCTCAAGCTCATCGAAAGCATCTTGCGCCTCAGCGGTGGCCAAATGGAGGCGACAGCGCTGGCCACCCTCTGCGGACTGAGCCGGCCCACCGTCGTCAACTATTTGGAGGTGCTGGAACTAACCCATGTCGCCACGCTTGTTCGGCCGTTTTCTGGCGGCGGCCACCGCGAACTCGTGCGCCAGCCCAAGATATATGGCTTCGATACAGGTTTTGTAGCCTACGCCCGCGGCTGGAGCGATCTGCGGCCAGAAGACTGCGGCCTGCTCTGGGAACATCTTGTCCTAGAACAGTTGATCTCGGATGCAAGCCAACCTGAGGTTCTGTACTGGCGAGACAAGGACCGGCACGAGATCGACTTCATCATCCCCAGCGCCCGGGGCTCGGCCATGGCGATCGAGTGCAAATGGAACGCGTCTGGGTTCGATCCGAGGGATCTCAAGAAGTTCCGCGAAACCCATCCGACTGGAAAGAATCTGGTCGTCGCAGTCAACGTGTCGGAACCCTATACCCGAGAAGTGGCCGGTCTCACCGTCACCTTCACCGGAATCGACGGGCTAAAATTCTGATCCCCGCTGCGGCGTTCCTTCAGAACGCATCGGTTTGGTTGGTCGCGTACCCAGGGTTTCACCCTGGGCTGGTATAGGGGTAGGGATGGCCGTTGTCGGCCACCCCTCCCTCCGAACCGGACTGGCGGATTTCCCGCATCCGGCTCTCCAGTCGGTGAGTCACCCGCTTGTGGCGGGACTGGTGCGTTTGGCTTGGGCTAAGGCGTATAGAGAGATTAGCCCGAGCTTCTCGAAGAACGCATTGGGATAGCGTTGATGGTCTAGGCCTCCTCGACAGAGACCCTGGCGTTT
>JAPLUH010000160.1 GCA_026397675.1 Verrucomicrobiota bacterium | reverse complement strand
CCAGAGGCCTGAGCCATCACCGGCCAGGCGTCCTTGATCCAGCAGCTCTCGTCGATGTTGTGGATGTAGTAGTCGTTGAAGGCACCGCCCGAGGCCCACAGGAAGCTGTGGAACCGCTCGATCTGCCAGAGCAACTCGCTGCGGCCCTCGGGCTTCTTGACCGAGAATCCGGAGGCCACCGGGCCGTGCATGCGGTAGCAGCGCATACCGATGATGTCGCCAGCCTCGCCGTTGCGGACGCGGTCGAAGAGTTCGCCACGGACGCGGCAGTGGCGGCACATGAGGCCGACGCCGACCTTGATCCCCTTCGCTAAGGCCTTCTTGTTCAGTTCAAACATGCGGCGGGAGGTCGGGCCGTCGACGGTGACGGGCTTCTCCATGAACACGTTGATGCCCCTCTCAATGGCATACTTGTAGTGCACCCACCGGAACGCGGGCGGCGTGGCGAAGATGGCGATATCCTTGCCCGGGGTGAGCAAATCGACGGCCTTCTTGTAGCCCTCGAAATCAATGAAACGGCGCTCTTCCGGAACGTCGACAAGGTCCTTGAACTCGCCCTTGAGGCCCTCATAGCTCGACTTGAGGCGGTTCTCGAAAACATCCGCCATGCCGATGAGCTTCACCGGCCCGGTCTTGACGCGCAGGGCATTGGCAGCGGCACCCGTTCCACGGCCACCGGCACCCACGAGCACGATGTTGATCGTGTCGGTGTGGGCCACATGAGCGGCCCGAGCTGGGTCCAGAGCAACGGCGGCAACAGCGGCGGCCATGGGCTTAGCAGCACGGCTAGCCAGCATGCCCGCGATGCCACCGGCACCGGCAATGGATCCGGTGCGCTTGAGGAAATCACGACGGGAAGAGTCGGGTGTTTGTTTCATAACGAGGAGGTACTCCCAAACGACAGCTCAGGTTGGGATCGGATTCAAACAGTTTCATGCGAAGTGCAGGAAATAATTGAGCGGTCCACCGATGGACCCAACATCGATCGGATTTGGAATAGGCTTCTGAGCGACCTGGCCTTTACATGGAGCCATGCGCCAAGGCTGGGGTGTTTTCCGAGGATGCGTCATTGCCATGCTGGCTCTGATTTGCGGCTGCTCAACCCCCAAGCCCCCGTCCTACACCCGTTTTCCGCAAACCCTCATTCCTCCGCCTCCAGCGTCCCCCGAGTCCGCGGCTCCCATTTCCACCGCTCCCAGTGCATCAACGGGGCCAGCTCAACCTCCAGCCGTTCTCGACTCCAACGCCGTGGCTCCGCTCCGCTCCGCGGCGATCGCTCCGGTGGTAGCCCCCTCCCCAGTCCCCAACGACAATGAGCCCTGGACTCCCATTGCGATCTGGTGCCGCTCCAAGGGGCTGCCCGCTCCGGAAATTCAAGCCGGGTCACGGGCCGTAAAGATCAGCGGTATCACTCATTTTCTGGGCTTTGAACCCATCGATCAGGGCGGAACGATTTGCATTCACCCGCTGGACCGCATTAAGACCTTTGAACCGCTGACGCTCGCTCCCACGTGGCCTCACCCCAAAATTCTGGTGTTAGACCCGGGACACGGGGGGGCTCAAGCCGGCTCACGCTGCCTGACGGGTAACCGCTTTGAGAAAGACTTCACCCTCGACTGGGCGCTGCGTTTGAAGCCGCTACTGGAGGCGCAAGGATGGACCGTTTACCTAACACGAACCAATGATTCAGAGCTGTCGCTGACCGACCG
>JAPLUH010000037.1 GCA_026397675.1 Verrucomicrobiota bacterium | reverse complement strand
TGGCATCCATTCACCCAGATGCAGGACTGGTTGCGCACCGAGCCCATCGTGTTGGTCGAAGGGAAGGGGGCGGTCTTGCGCGACGTGAAGGGTCGGGAGTATCTCGACGCCAACGCCTCCATTTGGACCAACCTGCATGGTCACCGGAATCCCCGCATCGACGCGGCCATCCGACGTCAGCTGACCCGAGTGGCGCACACTTCGGCTCTGGGTCTGGCCAGTGGTCCTGCGGCGGAGTTGGCCGAGCAATTGGTGCGGTTGGCGCGGGGACCGAAGGGGCAGCCCCGGCTCGCGAAGGTCTTCTATTCTGACGATGGCTCCACGGCGGTGGAGGCTGCGCTCAAGCTGGCTGCCGAGCACACACGTCGCTGTGGGTTGGTTCGCAAACCGCGCTTCGTGTCGGTGAAGGGTGCCTATCATGGCGACACGATTGGAGCGGTCAGTGTCGGACAAATTGATCTCTTCCATCGGACTTGGTCGTCCCTCTTGTTTCCCACCGAGTCGGTTCCCGCGCCCGGGTGCTACCGGTGTCCCTTCAATCGAGCCCAACCTGAGCGTGCCGATGCCCGGACGTACCGGAGTTGCCAGTGGGAATGCGTGTCCGGCGTGGAGAAGGTGTTTGATCAGGCCCGCGCCCGCGACCGGCCATTCTCGGGCCTGATCGTCGAGCCTCGGATACAAGGCGCAGCCGGGATGATCGCCCACCCCGAGGGTTGGCTGGCACGCGTGGCTGAGATCGCCCGAGGCCATGGGGCCTTGCTCATCGCCGACGAGGTGATGACTGGCTTCGGACGCACCGGCGTGGGCTCCCGGAGCGGAGACCGCTTCCATGCCTTCGCCACCCAGCATGAGGGTGTGGTGCCGGACCTCTTGGCTCTGGCCAAGGGGTTGACCGGCGGATATTTGCCCATGGCTGCCACGCTGACGACGCAATCCATCTTCGATTCGTTCCTCGGCGACTACGCCGATTTCCGGACCTTCTTCCATGGCCACAGCTACACGGGCAATGCACTAGGTGCGGCGGCCTCCTTGGCCAGTGTGGCTTTGCTGTCGGCCCCGGCCGGGGTGCGCCGCCGTCGGGCCCTCGAGGCGGTATTCCAGGCCGAGTTGGATCTCCTCTGGCGGCATCCGAATGTGGGCGACGTGCGCCGGGTGGGATTGGTTGCCGGTATCGAACTGGTCCGGGATTGGCGCCAGCGCACCCCATTCCGACTGGAGGAGCGGGCGGGAATCCGGGTGTGCGAAGCCATGGCCCGCCGGGGCGTGCTCACCCGACCCATCGGCAGCGTCATTGCCCTGATGCCGCCCTACTGCACCACTCAATCTCAGTTGCGCCGGATGGTGTCGGCCTTGGCCGAGTCTCTGGAGGAAGTCTTCCCACAGTCGGTTCTTAACGCGCCGGGCTCTTGACGCGGCTGCACTTTTGCAACGGACTCGCTCGGACGATCCCGCCTCGGAGCCTGTGCTCCGATCTTCACGGACCATGAACTTTGCCGACCTGCGTTTCTGGGAATGCCTGCTGGCCGCCTTGTTGGTGGCCGCGGGATTCCGCGGTGCATTTCGTGGTGCGGCGGCGGTCCGCGACGGGCGTTTCGATCGCTGGTTCTTATTGATCCTTGGATTGGTCCTGCTGGGCCTGGTCAGTTGGCTGACCTTCGTGATCCACCTGGGCGTGGCGGTGTTCACGTTTGCTTGCGTGGCCTGGGGTTCCCGGCGACCGGCCGCGCACGGGCGTTGGATCTTGGTGGCGGTGGTGCCGCTGCAACTGCTCCCGCTCTTGTATTACAAGTACGCCGACTTCCTTTGGCGGGATGTCTGGGGCGGCGCGGGTTCGTGGACGGGTACGGTGGCCATTCCGGCGGGCATTTCGTTTTACACGTTTCAGTTGGTGGGTTTCGCCGTGGACACACTCATTCGTCGTGAGCCGCTGCCCCGCTGGTTTGATTTCCTGAACTTCGCCGGATTCTTCCCGCAAATCGTGGCCGGGCCCATCGAGCGCCGGGATGCCTTGCTCCCGCAAATTGAGGGATTCCGGCTGAGGTGGTCGGCCGCCGACATCGATGCCGGCTTCCGCTGGATGGCGCTGGGGCTCTTCTTCAAGTGTGCCTTGGCCGACAATTTGGCCGGGCAGTTTCATCGGGGACCCAGCACCAATGCTTACCAGATCTGGTTGGCCAATGGGATCTTTGGACTGCGCATTTACTACGACTTCGCCGGCTACAGCCTCATCGCCGTGGGCATCGCCCGATGCCTGGGGATCCGGTTGTCGCTCAATTTCCTGAGCCCTTACTGCGCCACGGGCCCGGCGGAGTTCTGGCGTCGGTGGCATGTCACCTTGAGCCATTGGTTCCGGGATTACATTTACGTTCCGCTCGGCGGCGGACGCGGGCGGGGCTGGGCCTTCAACGTGGCGGTTGTCTTCCTGATCTCTGGCATTTGGCATGGTGCCGGTTGGAACTTCGTCCTCTGGGGCGGGCTGCATGCGCTCTGGTTGATCGCGGCCCGGCTAACCGCCCGGGTGAGCGTCCCTGCACCGTTGGGCTGGCTGGGCACGGTGATCATCGCCGCCTTCTCCTGGCTCTTCTTTTACGAAACCAACCCGTCGGTGCTGTGGGCCAAGCTGGCGACATTGGCCCAGCCTGCGGCTTACGGACCGGCCGCGTTGGCGGCGCTCAAGGCCTCCTTCACAGCAGCAGACCTGGTGACCTTGGGAGGGACATTGGGACTGTGCGCCCTCACGTTGTTGGCCGAGTGGCGTTCGCTCAGCCGCGGCGGCGAACCCTATTCGCTGTTGGTGCGTCCGTGGGTGCTCGTGCTGTTGGTGGTGCTGACCGTGTGGTTGGCGCCGGGGGATCAAAATGACTTCATCTATTTCGCCTTCTGAACAGCCCGCTCCCTCACGGGTTCCGCGCCTGGCGCTCGCGTTGCTAACGGCCGCTGTCCTGGCGTGGGTATTGGGAGCGGTGTACACGCTCCGGTGGAACCCCGAGGTCGCGTTCTTTCATCGCGTCCACGAAGCTAAGTGCGCGTGGGAGACAGGTTTGTCGTCATCGAACCGGGTGCTGCTCGTCGGCGGCTCGGGCTGCATGACCTCCATCGATCCCGTGCGGATGCGCGAGGCGCACGGGTTGAATGTGCTGAATCTAGGCCTCGGCGCGGGCGCGGGCGCAAAGTTCCTCGGCCGTTATGCGATGGACTGGGCCCGTCCCGGCGACCTGCTGATCCTGAGCATCGAGCCGGGAATCCTGACTGGTGCCATCGACTGGAAGTCCCTGGGAGTCCAACTCGCGGCCGCCAACGGCACCTGGCACTTGTGGGATGAGCCGGGGTCTTGGGAATGGCCCAACCGACTCCTCGGATTACGACCCGGCGGCCAACACCTCTTCACCCTGCTCGGCAAGGCGGTGCTCCGGCAGCCGTGGTACCGCTATGGCATCGACGAGATTCGACCGGGGGGCTGGCATGAGGTGGCCGCCCGTCGCGAGGTGCCTTCGCCGGGTCCGGGTCCGGTGGCCTTGTCGCCGGAGGCTCGAGCCTGGCTCGCCGACGTGAAGGCCGAATGCGACCGGAAGGGCGTATCGGTGGCGTACGCCATTCCGTGGTTCTACGGATCCGAAGCAGACCGCCCGGCCATGGTTGAAGCCCACCAGCGGTTCCTTGCGGATGTGGGTCGCATCGTGTCGATCCTCCCGGATCCGTCGATGGGCGTGAATACCCGGCGCGATGACTACGCCGATTCGCTGGTACACCCCACGGGCGAGGCCGCCCGACGTCGAACCGACGACCTGGCCCGCATCCTCCGGGATTGGCGCCCGGGTTCCGTGCTGCGCTAAACCGCCTGGGTATCGACCCGATTGCAGGCTCATAAACGCGCTTTCCCGCGTCGCCCGCTCTTCACACACTGCGCCCCGCACATGAGTTCCAATACTTATCGGATCGCCGCGCTGGCTGGCGATGGCATCGGCCCTGAAGTCATGCGGGAGGCCTTGAGCGTCCTCCGTGCCGTGGGCGATCAGTTTTCCCTGAAGTTCGACGTCACCGAGGCGCCCGTCGGTTGGGCCGGCATCGACGCCGCCGGCAAGGCCTTGCCCGACGCCACGCTGGAGCTGTGCCGCCGTTCTGATTCCATTTTGTTCGGCTCGGTGGGCTTGCCCGACCGTGACCCGACCATCCCGAAGGAACAACGCCCCGAGCGCGCCGCCCTGCTGCGCATTCGTAAGGAGTTCGGACTCTTCGCCAACCTTCGTCCGGTGCGCCTGCCCAAGGCCCTGGCTCACGCCTGTCCGCTGCGTCCTGAGCGCCAGGGTGACGGCATCGACATCCTCGTGGTCCGTGAACTCACCGGCGGCCTGTACTTCGGCGAGCCCAAGAAGACTGAGGACCTCGGCAATGGCCAGACCCGCGCCATCGACACCATGGTGTACACCACCTCGGAGATTGAGCGCATCGCCCGCGTCGGCTTCAAGGCCGCCCAGTTGCGCCGCAAGAAGCTGACCAGCATCGACAAGGCCAACGTACTAGAGAACGGCGTGCTCTGGCGCGAGGTGGTCACCCGCATCGCTCCTGAATTCCCCGATGTAGCCCTCGAGCACATGTTCGTCGACAACGGCGCCATGCAGTTGTTGCTCCGGCCGACCCAGTTCGACGTGCTGCTCTGCGAGAACCTCTTTGGCGACATCCTCAGCGACGAAGCCGCCGCCCTGGCCGGCTCCCTCGGCATGCTGCCCAGCGCCAGCCTCGGTGCCACAAATGGCCAGCAAACCTTCGGCTTTTACGAGCCCGCCGGCGGCACCGCCCCGGACATCGCCGGCAAGGACCTCGCCAACCCCATCGCCCAGATCCTCTCCATCGCCCTCATGCTCCGCTACAGCTTCGGGCTCAATGCGGCGGCCGATGCCGTGGATGCCGCGGTCGGTAAGGCCATCGATCAAGGCCTGCGCACCGGCGACATCTTCTCGGCCAGCGAGACCGGAGCCCGGCGCGTCGGCACCCGCGAAATGGGTGCGGCCATCGTCGCGGCCCTGTGAGTTTCCCGGCCGTATTTATTCTGCGATGAAGATCGCCGTCATCGGTTGTGGGGCACTGGGCAGCTATTACGGCGCCCTGTTGTCTCGTGCTGGACACGAGGTGTGGTTCCAACTCCGGGCCGACCACGACGTCGTGGCCCGCGACGGCGTCCATGTCACTAGCGATCGGGGTGGCGAGTTTCACGCCCGGCCGAACTGTGTCCGCGTGCCCGAGTCCGCGGGCGTGGTCGACCTGGTCCTCATCGCCCTGAAGACCACCGCCAACGGCGAGTTTACCCGGCTGGTTCCCGGCTGGGTCGGGCCTCAAACTGCGGTGCTCACCTTGCAAAACGGCCTCGGCAACGAGGATGCCCTGGCCCGCATCGTACCGCCTCAGCGGGTCTTGGGTGGGCTTTGCTTGGTTAGCCTTAATCGCACGGCCCCCGGCCAGATTCGCCACATCGACCTCGGCACCATTTTGCTCGGCGAACACCTCGGCCTTCCCACCGAGCGCACCTCTTCCCTGGTGGCCGTGTTAGAATCAGCGGGCATTCCCTGCGAAGTCTGCCCTGATTTGCTGCAAGCCCGTTGGCGCAAGCTCGTCTGGAACATTGCCTTCAATGGTCTCGGCGTCGCCGGTTCGGCAGGCCTCGACAGCGTCTCGCACGGGCGATGGCAGCCCGGACAATCCCTTGGCCGAGCGCTCTCGGCCCAGGATGTTTTGCAAACGCCCGCCTGGCGCGCCATCGCCTGCGACCTCATGGGCGAGACCATCGCCGTGGCCACGGCACTGGGTCATCCCATCGACCCCGCCCACGCCGCGTTCCGACTCCGCGCCTCGACGCCCTCTGCGCCGTCCTCCGATCCCTCGAAGCCGCCGGAGCACGGCCATCGAAATAACGACGCTCCAGCGCCGTGCCCCCCGCGGTAGATTCGTTTCCCAAAAAGGGTGACGAACCCATACCTGAAGAGGTTACCAGCGGCAGCGGGACCGGGCCGGAGCGAGCATAGGAACGTCGACATCCTGATCTCCCTCGCGCGGCCGCGCGAACGCCGAGCCTGTCCCCACGTTCCCTGCGAGCGCAGACCCAGGCCCGCGAAGCCCCCGTCGAGGCACTAATCCCCAGCGCCAGCCCCGGCACTCGGCCACCGTAAAACAGGTCAGAGCACCCGGGGTGTATGCGACGTTCCTTCAGAACGCTCCGGTTGTGCGGCATACCCGGGGTTTCACCCCGGGCTGGTATGCGGTGCCCGTTGGGGCACTCCGAAGGCCTCACCTCCCCAGAGCATTCCTGCGCCTCCACGAAGCGGCAGCAGGCCCCGCCCCGCAGAGCACCACCAAAGACTTTGCCAAAGAAACAGACGGAAGCCCCGAGTGCGTGAGCGTTCCAGTAAGTCGTGGTTTCGGCGCGGCCCATTAAAAGGTACCGTTAGCAAACCATCAGCGGCAGCGAGATCAGCTCTACAGAGCATTGCCGAAGCCCTCTTATACCAAATCACCATATATATCGGTAAAATTTCTTGTTTGGTGGTTTGAGATTTGGGACTCTCTGACATGGCCCGAAAGAGAAAACCCCTGGATGCGGTCGGAGAGGCACCTTTGGTGGCCCGGCTGCTCCGCTCCGAA
>JAPLUH010000124.1 GCA_026397675.1 Verrucomicrobiota bacterium | reverse complement strand
ATCAGCCCAGCCTCCTTTTCGGCGGTGAAGCCCGGGGCATTCAGGACCTGAATCACCAGGCCCCTTCCGTCGATGAGCCCCGGATCACAGTCGGCCTTCATCGCATTCACCCGGGTGAGGCACCGGGTCTCCGCGGTCTGTCGCACGGGGTCTTCGGAGAGGCCTCGGGCGGGCCGTGATGCAAATGACACCAACCACCCGAGGCTCGGTTCAAACAAACCAGTTCCGCTGGCACCGCTTCCCCAACGTCCTGTTTATCGAGGACTCTCGTTGAGGGTGTAGTAGGCCAGTGGGTGCAGCAGCGGTTGGCCTGCCTTAGAGCGCACCCCGGTGGGCTTGAGTTCGTGCAGGTGGCCCAAGTGCAATGCGGTCTTGAGACGCACGCTGCGGCCGTCGGCAGCCACGGTCACCGACTCGATCGCCGGTTGGGTGGCATCGACCTCAGGCGATCCGTAGTTGGACTGGTAAATATAGGTGAAGGTGCGGAACTGGTAGGACTCCGCCTTGCCCGCGGTCTCGCGATCCACGGGTTCGGTGAAGGTGAGTTCAAATCCATCGGGCTTGACGTGCATTTCGTGGATTTCGAACGGGGTCTTGCCGCTCCAGTTCATCCGTTGGAGGGCAAAGGGCTTGCCGCCGCGAGCACCCCATCCACGGTCAGTCCCGCCCACGAACAGCGTGCCGTCGGAGGCCATTTCGAGACTGAGCGTGCCGCTGTCGAAACCCTCGCGGAAGGGGAAGCAGGCACCTTGATACACACCATTGACCTCTTCCAAGTACACCCGCATGACCGTGCTCCATGTTTGGTCGCCGACGAAGAGCTGGTTCTTGAAAGGACCAAATTTTCCGGCCGTTCCGTCGTTTTGGATGCCCGAGGCGCTCTGGCCCATTTTGTTGTAGGGGAATCCGATGGCCGGAGGCACGAACTCCGGGATCTTGGCCCGCTCAACCGGGATGCGGCTGTTGCTCGTCGGATCCTTCGGCCGAGGGCCCATGTTCGAGGCCTTCTCGTACCAGCGGTTGCCCGTGGGGTTACCCACAAACTGTCCGGGCTTAAGGTGCTTGAGCCAACACGTGCCATTCCAGGGTCCCTGGTTGTCGGTGTAGAACATTTCGCCCAAATGGTTGGTGGCGATGCCGCCGGGCGAACGCAGTCCGCTGGTGGTCGGGATCGTCTTGCCCTCGGGGGTGATCCGCAGGGCCCACCCGCGGTACGGGTTTTCGCTGGTGAAGGAACCCGTGAGGCAGAGGATGACCCAGATGTTGCCGTCGCGGTCGAACTTCGAGCCAAAGGCGTATTCGTGGTAGTCGCCGTTAATGCCCCAGCTGTCGGCCACAGTCTCGAAGAGGTCGGCGCGACCGTCGTTATTGGTGTCCTTGAGGCGCGTGAGTTCGCCGCGTTGCGTGGCGTAAATCCATCCATCGCCCCGGGTCGTCAGCCCAAGCACCTCATGCAGGCCTGAGGCGAAGCGGGTGAACTTCGCCTTGGCGGGATCTTTGTCGAAGGCGTTGGCGACGAACCAGATTTCGCCCAGTCGTGTGGAGACGGCGATGCGTTGGTCGGGCAACACCTGGATGGCACCGGCCTCCAGCACCACGCCCTCTGGCACGGGCAGGGTGGTGATGGGGTAATATTCGGCTTCCTGCTCGGCCTTGGTGGCGGCGAGCACAGGCAGGAGGGTCGCGAGGCCGAGGGCGGCGGTGAGCGCGGTGGGGGTCAGGAACTTCATGCGGGAGAGGGGAAAGAGGCTGGGGTTGGGTTCGAGGGGTTCCACACGAGGATCACCAGGTCATCTCCACGCGGAGTTCCGATGCATTCGGTTGGAGGGCGACGCGGAGTTCGTCGCCGACGAGGGTGGCCTGGGCACCGGGGCCCACCTGAATGAGTAATCCGCTGTCCACCTTGAAGCCGTTGCCGGCCGGTTGGATGCCACCCTTGGCCAGTCGCAGCCAGAGGGGCTGGGTCGGTGTGCCCTCAAAGCGGAAGGTTCGCACCAGCGTCATGTCGACGCTACCGGGCTTGGCCTGGGGGGTTTCCTCAATGGTCAGGCCCAGAACGCGGTAGCGGAAGGTGGGTTGCTGGCGCGCATCGAGCCGGTAGCCCAAGAAATGGCTACTGGTGTCGATCGCGGTTGGCCAGGGGGCTGTGGGCGAAGACAGGGTCGCGAAGGCCGGCCCCTCGGGCAGGCGGATGCGGTGGTCGCCCAGAGGCGGCTCGTAGCCCGTGCCGCGGTCGGTGCTGTGGCGGGCCATGTCGATGAAGGGACCTTGCCAGAGCAGGGCCATGCGGAGGTTCTGGGCGTCGAATGCCAGGTTGGCCCGCTCAGGATAACCCACACCGATGGCCCGGGCTCCGCCGCCTTCGATGAAGTTGCGATAAATCACGGCCTCGTCATCGACCACGATCTCCTTCTTGCCGCGGATGAGCCCGGCCGGGATCTCAGCCTTGGCCCCGTCAGCCAGGTAGGCGTAGATGGCCCGCAGTTGGCCCGTGGTGTCGCCATTGAGGATCTTGGTGTTCACCGCCTTGCCCTCGGGCCAGAAGGTCGGCATGCGGGTGCCGGGGCGCAGGGCTGCCGGGTTGGGCAGGTAGCGTTGCAGCCACTCCCATTCGAGGCGCTCCCCCATCTTGTCGAGGGCCAAGGCCGGAATACCCATGGATCCATGCGTGGTGAAGGTGTGACAGGCCACGCAGCCCAGACCATCGCGGCCTACGAGTTTCCAGCCGATCTTAGCATCTTGAGACGTGGTGACTGGCGCCGGCGTCGCGGTGGCCGGGGTATCGAGGCGCTTCAATTGGGCCGCCAGCGTGTGGACCTTCGGGCCGAAGACCGGCATGCGGGTGGCCATGTACGGACGTGCCTTGGTGCCCTGGGTTAGGATTTGCTCGAGGGCTGCCGCCTTGAGTTTGCTGCCGACACCGGTGAGGTGCGGGGGGATGCGGCCTTCGTCACCAAGATCGGCCTCGCCGATGACGGTGAACCATTCCGAACGTCCTGAGGCGGTCGGGCCACCCACTTCATTGCGAGAGTGACAGGCCAGACAGTTGAATTGGCTCAAGGTGAGGTCGATTTGGGCTGAAGCGCCGATGGCCGACTTCTGCGCTTCGGCTGGATTGCGGAGGGTCTTGCGGAGGCTCATCCGGTCGGCGGCTGAGAGATCGAAGCGCGGAGCCTTGGCGGGAGGAATGTCTGACAGACAGCCTTCCTGGGTTCGCAGGGCCAATTGCACCATGGGCTTGGACTTACGGGCCTGGACCAATCCGGTGGCGTCGGTCACTGCATGGCACGCAGCGCAATTGAGTGCGGCGAATTGCTCCCGGCCGGCGGAGACCTTGGCGGGATCGAGCGAGAACTCTTCCCAGTCGAGCGGACGCACGACCTGGCCGCCATGTTTGAGGCGATCGCCCGGGATGAGGCCGCGTTTCTCACCGGGAGGAGCCCATTGCACCTGGAACTCGGTTTCGCCGCCGCCTTGGAAATACACCACTTCCAGTTCATGGAGGCCGGGCTTGAGGGTGACGATGCCGTTCTTTTCAGCGGCCGGATGGACACCGTCATTATTCAGGAGCGCTCGGCCATCGATGGACAATTGGGAGCCGTCGTCCGATCGGATCCAGAAGCGGTACTTGCCATCGGCCGGGATGTCGATGAACCCGGAGAAACGGACGCCCCAGTTGTTGTTGGGGTGAGGCAGGCTCAAGTCGAGGGCGACGGCGACCCCGGTGGATTTCGGGGTCATGGCCAGCAACTGGCCGATGGAACTGGCCGCTCCCTCGAAGAATTCGTACTGAAGCCCATCGACC
>JAPLUH010000018.1 GCA_026397675.1 Verrucomicrobiota bacterium | reverse complement strand
AGCGGAAGAAGGCCGAAGAAGCGCTCGCCCAACTTAAGGCGGGGACTAACTTTGCCACCCTGGCCAAGCAAGTGAGCGAAGACCCGACCTCGCGGGAACGCGGTGGAGAGTACGTTTTCCAAAAAGGGCAGATGTTCCCCGAGTTCGAAAAGGCGGTTTGGGATCTCAAGCCAGGCACGCTGCACCCCCAAGTGGTGTCCACCCAATTTGGATTCCACCTCTTCAAGAAGCTCGAAGACGTCCCGGCCCGAGTCATCCCATTGACCGAAGTGGCAGACCAAATCCGCGAAATGATGATCCAACGCGAGATGGAGGTTCGGATTCCCGAATACGGGGACCGACTCCGGGCTGAGGCCCGCGTCAAGCTGCTGCCCGGCGCACCACAGCCCTTCCAACCTTAGTTTTCCACCCCTCCACTCCTTCCCGACATGCCAAAGACGAACGACCTCCGCGTCGTCGCCACACGACGCCTCCCGGCACCGCGCGAACTCAAGGAAGCGCTGCCGATGGACGAGCGCGCCAATGAAACCGTGGTCCAAGGCCGATTAACCGTGCAGCGCATCCTGCGCGGCGAAGATCCGCGCCTTCTCGTGGTGATCGGGCCGTGCTCCATCCACGATCCCGAGGCGGCCATGGAATACGCGCGCAAACTCGCCGCCCTATCGGCCGAGGTGTCGGATCAACTCTTTCTGGTGATGCGGGTTTATTTCGAGAAGCCCCGCACGACCATTGGCTGGAAGGGTCTCATCAATGACCCGCACTTGGACGGCTCCTATGATGTCGACACCGGCCTGCGAATCGGACGGCGACTCCTCCTGGCGGTGAACCACTTAGGTCTCCCGGCTGCCACCGAATTTCTGGATCCCGTGGTGCCGCAATATCTGGCCGACCTCATTAGTTGGGCCGCCATCGGCGCACGAACCACCGAGAGCCAAACCCACCGCGAAATGGCCAGCGGTCTTTCCATGCCCGTGGGCTTCAAGAACGGCACCGATGGTTCCCTGCAAATCGCCATCGACGCGATGCTCTCGGCCCGACACTCGCATCATTTTCTGGGCATGGATCAGGAGGGAGTCACCTCCGTCGTACGGACCACCGGCAACGAAGACGGCCATGTCGTCCTGCGCGGCGGACGAGCGAGCACCAATTTCGACGCGGCCTCCATCGCCGAAGCCGCCGCCCAGTTGAAGGCCGCCAAACTGCCCGAAGCCCTCATGGTCGATTGCAGCCATGCCAATTCTGGCAAGCAGCATGCCCGTCAGGAAGACGTGTGGATGAACCTCATCGCCCAGCGAGCCGAGGGCTGCAAGCCGCTCATCGGCGTGATGGTCGAGAGCCACCTCAACGAGGGGGCCCAGTCGCTGAAGGACCCTAAGGACCTGAAGTACGGCCTCAGTATCACCGACGCCTGCCTGGGCTGGGAAGTCACCGAGCGCATGCTGCGGCACGGCGCCGAACTCTTGCGTAAATCGGGCGTGGCCAGCACCCCGGCCGCAACGCCCGCTGCAACGACGACGATCTGACAATCTGACGGCCTAACAACCGGACAGACTCAACCCCCGCCAGCCATGCTCCCCGCCCTGAGCACCGCACAATGGATCGCCATCGCGGTGGCTGCGGCGGTGGGCTTGGCGTTGGTGCTGCTCTTCCTGAAGCTCGGCTTCAAGGTGCTGAAAGCCCTGCTGATCCTCGCCCTGGTGGCCTTCGCCGCCGCCTTCACCACCTTCCTCATCCTCGCCTACCGCAAGGGCTGGTGAGGCGGGGGACTTGAATCGACCCACCGAGTGGGCCGGACTGATCCCGGCGCATCCATGGGTCACTGGCCCAATCCTCCAGCGCCTTTGAGGCGCGGCCGTCCCAGAGGCTGATGCCGGCGAGATTCCAAGACACGCGTCTTCCATCAAGGCTACATGAGGGAGCGCGCGGCTAAGGGTCAAAGGGTCAGCAAAAGGGTCAGGCAAAAGGGTCAGTTCTTGATATTGATACATGAAGCGTAACCGTCCGGCAGTCCTTTCAATTACCCACAAGTTCCAGACGTCAAAAATCCAGAAAATTTTGAAAAATTAATATACAATCGATTTGATTTGTTATGAATTTAAAGAGTGCACGTTAAACCGATTGCCGATGATAACAGTTTACCCTCAAACGATGGGCTTAATAAGTGGGTTGAATCTGAGATTGGGGCTTCGCATTTTGCGGATGAACGTCTAGCAAAGCGTTTTGGCACACTCTTAGGTATGCTGACACGC
>JAPLUH010000058.1 GCA_026397675.1 Verrucomicrobiota bacterium | reverse complement strand
GGTGGGTGACATCGTCCCCGCAGACAACTTGGCGTACCTGCTCAAGTACGACTCCACCCAGGGCCGCTTCGCCGGCACCGTCAGCTCCACCAAGTCCTCTCCGGACAAGGCCGAAGACGACGTCCTGATCGTGAATGGCGCCGAAATCCGCGTCGTTTCCGCCAAGACCCCGGCTGAACTTCCCTGGAAGGCGCTCGGCGTGGACATCGTCATCGAGTCCACCGGACTCTTCACCGAGGCCGACAAGGCTAAGGGACACCTCGTGGCGGGCGCCAAGAAGGTCATCATCTCCGCTCCGGCGAAGGGTGAAGACATCACCGTCGTCATGGGCGTGAACCATGAGAAGTATGACGGCGCCATCCACCACATCATCTCCAACGCCAGCTGCACCACCAACTGCTTGGCCCCGGTGGTCCACGTCCTCCTGCGCGAAGGCTTCGGCATCGACGAAGGCCTGATGACCACTGTGCACGCCTACACGGCGACGCAGAAGACCGTGGACGGCCCGAGCAAGAAAGACTGGAAGGGTGGCCGTACGGCAGCCCAGAACGTCATCCCCAGCACCACCGGTGCCGCCCGCGCTGTCGCGCTGGTTTGCCCCGAGGTGAAGGGCAAGATAACCGGCATGGCCTTCCGTGTTCCGGTGCCGACCGTCTCCGTGGTCGACCTCACGGTGAAGACCGTGAAAGAGACCAGCTACGCTGAGATCTCCGCGGCCATGAAGCGCGCCAGCGAAACCTACCTCAAGGGCATCCTAAACTGGACGTCCGACGAAGTGGTCAGCAGCGACTTCATCCACGACAACAACAGCTCCATCTTCGACCACAGCTCCGGCATCGAACTCAACAGCCGCTTCTTCAAGTTGGTGAGCTGGTACGACAACGAGTGGGGTTACAGCAACCGGGTCGGTGACCTGGTCAAGCTGGTGATCAGCAAGGGCCTGTAATACAGGCCTGCGTTTCCCGAAGTTTGCTTCGGGGCACGATTTGCAAGGCGACCCGCCGGACTCTCCGGGCCTGGGTCGCCTTTTTCATGCACTGTTTTCACGCCCTGGGATGATGCCGCCGGTGGACCGTTTTGAGGTGCTCGGGTGCCACGTGGGTGTAGATCTCCGTCGTGGCGACGCTGGCATGCCCCAGGAGTTCCTGGATCACCCGAAGGTCCGCCCCATGGGCGAGCAAGTGCGTGGCGAAACTGTGCCTCAGCATGTGGGGAGTCACATGGCGTTCAACCCCGGCCCGCAGAACCGCCTGGGTCATGCGCTTCCAAAGTGTGACAGGGGCGAAGGCGGATCCCCGGTTGGTGAGAAACACCACGCCCGGACTTTTCGGCCGGACCAAGGTGTGCCGGACCGCCAAGTACCGCTGCAACGCCGTCACTGCCGCAGCCCCGACAGGCACCACGCGCTCCTTGTTGCCTTTGCCGATCACCATCAGAAACCCGGACTCGAGGTGAAGTTGTTCTAATCGTAAGTTCCGGATCTCCGCCAACCGGAGTCCGCTGGCATAGGCTGTTTCGAGAATGGCATGAGTACAGAGCGCCTGCGGGGTCGCTTCCAGTGGAGCCACCAACATTCGCCGAATCTCCGGCTCACTCAAGGCCTTGGGCACCCGGCGGCCCCGGCGCGGCAACGACAAGTTCTCGGCTGGATTGCCGGTGACATGGCCCTCCTCTTCGGCAAACCGAAAAAAGGATCTCAATGCAGCGATTTGCAAATACAGGCTCGACGGGCTGAGTCGGGATTGGGCCGACGCCTTGGGTTCTTCCAGCGCTCTGCCACGTTCGTGCTCCATGTACCGCACCAACACGTCGCCATTCACACCACGCCAGGTGGTAATGCCCGCGACCTCTGCCCATTGGGTGAATCGCTGAAGCAACGCCTGATAAGTTCGGGCCGTATGCGCTGCTAGTCCCCGTTCATGACTCAGGTGGATCAGGAACTCTTCGACGAGCGCATCCAACATGGCGGCAGACTGGGGTGGGCCGAAGGGATTCTCCAGCGGGAAGCAGGCTCAGAAACACGCTATCGTCCGCTATCGACAGTACCGGCGTCCCGGCTAGCGCCGCGTGAGGACACGCGGACAGCAATGGGTCAGTGAAGCGTTTTTCGGAAAAACCTCCCATGCATCCACCTCGAAACACGAAGCACGGGCAACCAGCAGAACACTTCTACCGCCCCGCTTCCAACCGGATGTAATGGAAGAGGTATTGCTGGGCGTAGCCCGAATACGGACCAAAATAGCTCTCGCTGAAGGATTCCAAACGGGCCGCAGTCACCCGACGGGCGCGGGGGAAATACAATTGGCTCAACGCCCGTCGGACCCATACATCGATCGGAAAGGCGTCCTGCCGTCCATAGGCAAAGAGCAGCACGCAGTCGGCGATCTTGCGACCCACGCCGTGGATTTCCATCAACGCCTCGCGAGCGGCCGGAGTTTCCAGACGCGCCAGCGCCTCCAAATCCAAGCGTCCCTCCACCACACGACGGGCCGCATCCAAAACGTACGGAGCACGGAACCCCAACTTGCACTCCCGGAGCGCTCCTTCGCCGGCTGAAACAATCGTCGCAGCCGTCGGAAACGCCCGATTCAAAACCGCCCCAGGCGGAGCCGCCACCTCATGACCCCAGCGCTCACTCAAGAGGGCCACAATTTGTCGGATTTGGACGATTTGCTTGGTCGACGAGCAGATGAAACTGGCCAGGCATTCCCAGGGTTCCTGGCGCAGCAACCGAAGCCCACGACATCGTGCCACGGCCGAACGCAAGGGGGCATCGTCAGGAAAGGAGGCGATAATGGGCTCCAGAACCTCATCGGCCGCCAGATGATGCTGCAGCCAAAGAGCCTCCGACGC
>JAPLUH010000496.1 GCA_026397675.1 Verrucomicrobiota bacterium | reverse complement strand
CTACGAGTTCGCGATTCAGAGTGCGACTGCCGGACGGATAGAGGGCATCCAGACGCTTATGGGTTGCCTGATAGGTCTCACCCTGCGGATTGCCCTGTCGGATGAGTGCGAGTTGATAGGCACGAACCACGGCCAGCTTGGCCGCTTCATCCAGCTTGCTCAGATCGAGCTTGTTGAGGAAAGCGAGCAACCGGTCGCGGTGCTCAGGCGTGCCTATGCGGGCCAGAGCCACAGCACCCTCGATCGAAGCCCACGGACGGGTCTCGGAAAGGACTCGGTCGGCCCATTCAGCCACCGGGCGACGCTCGATTGCCACGCGGGCGGCGTACCGAACGAAGCGGTCCTCATGTCCGAGGCTCTTCCACGCCTTAGCCACAGCCTCGGAGCCCGTGCCTTCCAGATGGAGCTGTTCGAGTTCGCGGCGGAGCTTGGCCGCAGCGCTCAGCTTCGGAGCCGGGGCCGGAGCGGTGCTGTCCTTGCCCACATAAGTCACCCGATAGACGGCCGACTCGGTGCCACGGCCGCCAATGGCGAAGTACATCGCGCCATCCTTGGGATGGATCACCACATCGGTCAGCGGCAACGGACGGCCACTAACGAATTCCTCCTTCACAGCCTTGTAGCCCGCGCCCTCCGGAGTGAGGTGGATGGCGTACATGGTGCCGTAGGTCCAGTCGTTGGCGAAAATAGCGTTCTGGTAGCGCGCCGGGAACTTGGCTCCCTGACCGGAGGTCACACCGGTGGGCGAGCCAGGGCCGATGTCGACGAGCGCCGGGAGGCTGTCGGGATAGTAGGTGGGCCACTTGCCGGCACCGGAACGCCAACCCATGTCGCTGCCACTAGTGGCCAACGAGACGCGTGTGGGGCGGTACCAGGGGCTTCCGGCATCCCACTCCATGTCGGAGTCGTAGGTGAACAAGTCGCCCACGGCGTTGAAAGCGATGTCGTACTCGTTGCGGTATCCGTAGCTAATCAACTCGAAGGATTTGCCATCCGGATCGGTTTTGCAGATGTAGCCGCCCGGCGCGACAATGCCGCGGGCATGGCCATTGGCGTCCCAAAGACGGGTGACGACCTGATCTTCATCCCAGGCGCGGGCTGCACGGGACAACTCCATGTGCTCGGGCAACTTCGTGTGGTTGCCGCAGGCGACGTAGAGGGATTTGCCATCGGGCGACAGGACGATGCCGTGCGGCCCGTGCTCACCACCGCCGTCGATGCGACGGAGCATCTTCTCCTCGTCGTACTGGTCATCGCCGTCGGTGTCGCGCAAGCGCCAGAGCCCCTGGCGCCCCCCCTGCTCGTTGACCATCACGTACAAGCTACCGAAGGCGTGCAGCAAACCGTGCGCACCACCGACGGCGTTCTTGAGCTTCTCGATGGTCGCCGGAGCGGAAGAACCGGGCGCCGCCAACGTCAGACGGTACAGGCCACCCCCTTGATCGCAGGCAACCAGGCGGCCCTTGGGATCGACAGTCATGCTCACCCAGGATCCCTGCTGGGACTTGGGTACAGCGTAAATTAATTCAGACCGGAATCCGGGCAGAACTTGAATAGCGTCGGGGGCGATGACCGGGGGCACGGCTGGCTTGCCCGGAGCGGCTGCGGCTGCCAGGGCATCACCCCAGGGCTGGATGGGCACGGAGGCGAGGGCCAATGCGGCCACCAGAGAACGCCACGAGAAAGGACGCGGTCGGTTGAAGTGCATGTCTCAATCAACATGAAGCGTCGCAGGCGTTCAAGCTCTGGTCCCAACAACTGCAAAAAAAACATCGAATATACCGAGAACCAGGAAGGCTTTACGGAATCCGCGGATGATAGCGGGCCACCTGCAACGCCTTCATCCATCCGCCCCGGCCCTCGGCATCCACCACTCGGACCCACTCGTTGCGGGACTGTTCGATCCGAACCTCGGTGCCATCGGGAAAGTTCACTGCGATATCGGATTCGTCCAAGGGACCGAACCGTGCGGCGAGTTCTTTGCCGGCGACCGCTGCGTTAGGACCGCGATAAATCAAGACCCAGTCGCTCACCCAAGCCACCACGACAAGGGCGGCGGCGGCGCCCAGCACTCGACGGACGCCGGAGCCCGAATCGGCCAATCCAGGACGGATTCCGACGAGGATTTGCCACGCGCTCCACGCCCACACCAAAAAGACGGCACCCACCGCCCATTCGTCGAGGGTCAACCACCCCAACCCACTTCTCCAAAACGCAACCTCGGGCTGTCCCAGGCGACGTCGAATTAAATCCAAATTATGGCGCAGCGCCGGATCCCGCGGGGTGATCCATTCTGCCTGCCGCCAAGCCGCCAGAGCCTTCCCCAGTTCGCCCTGTCGGAACCGGGCATTGCCCAGGTTGTAGAGAACTCCCACGCCGCCAGGAGCGCCCTGAAGAGCCCGTTCGAATCCGGCGACGGCCTCCTCTTGGTTGCCTTGCTCGTAGGCCTTGCGGGCCTGGTCAAAGTCGGAGGCTGCCCAAACCGAACCCATTAGGAAGGCCGACAAAATCCACCGCAGACACACATCCCATACTCGGTTCCAGGGTTGGATTTGGGTCATCGGATACCGCCTTCCATGGCTTTAAGCACTTCTAGGGTGGCATCGGCCTGTGCCCGCAACTGGGTCAACTCGGCCGGCTCGGCGGCCGGGGAAAACTTGGCGGCATCGACCGCGGCGAAGAGCCCTCGCAAGACCTCGGCAGACTCGACTGCCAGGCCCTTCGGCACCAACGCCTCATCGATGACTTGTGCCGTGACCGCGTCGCCGGAAGGCAGGCCCAAGATCACCGCGCACCGAACCCGCAGCAGCGCATCCAATGCCGCAAAAAATTCCTCGGACCGCCCACCTTGGGCCGCGGCCCGCATGGCGGCCTGATGGGATCGGACCGCCTCCCGCATCCGGGAAGCCTGGGTCGGTTGAAAGCGACGCTGATGAATCTCTTGCCAACGACGCCACCCCGCTAGAGAACCCAGTCCAAGGAGCGGCACTAGAGCGAGGATCAACCAGAGCGGCTGCCGGGCCCATGGAAGCTCGATGGGGACTCGTCGCCCGCCCCGCAAGGACAGCGACATCAACTCATCACGGCGATCCGGGAATCGAGAAGTCGGAGCCGCGGAGACCGCAGGCGGAGTTGGAGTCGAAGCACTTGTTCCTGATTCAGGCCGGACCGTCACCGCAATAGGCCGGGG
>JAPLUH010000115.1 GCA_026397675.1 Verrucomicrobiota bacterium | reverse complement strand
GCCGGCTCGGACTGGCGGCCAGCGGCCACCTTTCCAAGCGACTCCGGGGTGCGGCCCGCGCACGACTCGCTGGGATCCTTTCGTTGGAACCCGCAGCCGGCCCCGCCGCTCGAAGTCACCGGCTCGGACGGCAAACCCATCACCTTGGCTGATTTCCACGGACGCCCGGTGCTGCTCGTCTTCTACCTCGGCGGCGGATGCCTGCACTGCGTGGAGCAACTCCGCCTGCTGGCCCCACGGACCGAAGAGTTCAAGAAGGCTGGGATCGATATTTTGGCCATTAGCACCGAGACCGTCGAAGGCCTGGCCAAGACGCGGGAAAAGGCCGGGAAGGACGGCCGGATTTCATTCCCACTGGCGGCCGATCCGACGCTGGCGGCCTTCAAGAAATGGCATGCTCACGACGACTTCGAGGGTGCCGCCTTGCACGGGGTTTTCTTGGTGGATGGCGAAGGTCGGGTGCGCTGGCAAGACATCGGCTTCGAACCCTTCACCGACTTCCATTTCCTGCTCCCCGAAGCCCGCCGCCTGTTGAGCTTCCTTCAGGAGTAAGGTGGAAGAATGCGTTTCAGCGAACCGGACGCACTCAAAGCCTTAACCGATTCAACAACTTCGGAGATCGGTCCATACCCAGATGGCTCACCGGAATAGGCGGCTCATCGGGCTGCATCCCGGATTCACGCCACGAACTCCACCTCACCCACGCACCTCCTTTTAGGCCCGGTGCTTCAACGGGATCGCTACAGCAACCTCACTCGCCCCGGATCCAGGCCAGCAAGTCGACGAGGTCCTGGGGCTTCAATGCGGACTCGAAACCGGCGGGCATCAGGGAAGCGGACTGGGCGGTGATGCTGCGAATGGCCGAACGCAGGATGGGTTGCTCGCTGGTGCCGGCATACCGCATCACCAAATTGTTGGCCGTCTCGGCGGCGATGAGTCCGGTGAGGGATTCCCCGTCGGTGAGTTGCAGCGTCCACGCCCGGTAGCGCGCCTCAATGGCCTGACTGGGATCTAGGATGGCCATGAGCATCCAATCCAAGGGTTTGTCAGCAACCATGCCGAGATCGGGGCCCACTTCTTGGCCTTCGCCCCGCAGTCGATGACATCCGGCACACAGGCTTGTGAAAGCGCCGTGGCCGCGTTGGGGGTCGCCTTTCAGTAACGCGGTGCTGGCGGTGTACTGCGCGATGACCTGAGCCCGATCAGCCGAACTCGGCTTCAGGACGGGGGCCGTCGCCGCGGGCACGGGCTTCTGGCCCGATTTCAATGCGGTGAACAATGCACTGTCCGGTCGCAAGGAGGTTTGAATGGCTGTGAGGATGAGTTCATCGCCGGCATCCAGGGCGGCCAATTCACGGAATACCGGTTCGGCCGGCTCCGCGGGCCATTGCCCCAACGTGAAGGCGGCTTGCAATCGGACCGACGCATCGGGATCCCGCGCCAAGGCAGCCACCAACGGGAAGACCTCCGGGTGACTGGATACTAGCCGCTCCGATTGCTCCAAGGCCTGGCGTCGGACTCCCGGATGAGGATCCGCCAAGGCCGTGGTCACGCTCGCCGCGTCGAGAGCCCCTTTCAGAAGACCCAAGGTGGCCAAAGCCTGCACCCGAACTTGCGGACGGTGGTCGGGCGAAAGCAAACCCCGCAGGCCGGCGGCGGCGCCTGCGTCACCTCGTTGTACCAAAATCCGCTGGACCGAGTCCCGCTGCCAGCCGTTGGGGGAGTCCAGGGCCACGACCAACCCCGCTGTGTCTAGGAGGCCCAGCTTCGGGATCGGACGCCGCGCGGCCCCGCGAGGGGAGATGCGGTAGATGCGACCACGGTCATCGCCCGCTCGCTGATTCACCCGAGCCTGCATCTCCGGGGAAATCCACTCCGGATGCTCAAGGATGAAGCGGTACATGTCGGCGACATACAACGCACCGTCGGGGCCCACCCGCAGGGTCGTGGGCCGAAACCAGTTGTCCGTGCTGGCCAGAAATTCGGAACGCTCTTCTCCGGCGGCCCGCTGGCTGTGCAAGGCGCTGCCCCGGGCGCTGAGCACTTCTTGATGGATGACGTTGTGGACCGGTTCGCTAATGAAGACCGAGTGCGCGTAGGCCGAACCGAACAAGTCATCGCGGTACGGAGTGGGACTGCACCCACTGGTCACATGATTCAGCGACCACGGTTGGTTAGGCCGGATCAAGGGCGCGGAGGCCGGGAAGGCCCGGGTAGAATCTTCGCGTTGGGCCAGCATTTGGCTCACCCGCTTCACTGCCACCTTCGGATTTCGGCGGAGGTAGTGCTCGGGCACCGTGACCTGCCACAGCCAGGTGGGGTTATTGTTGCCGAACCAGTGACCCCAATCATCGCGACGACGGCCGAACTGGGTCTGGGCCGAGACGGTCTCCATCTCGCCGGTGTCCGGATTCATCCGTAAATCGCGTCCGCTGATGGACAAGGTCTTGCCGGTCTGAAGGGATTTCACGGTCCCGCCGCTGTCGCCGTTGGCGAGGTACAGCCAGCCGTCGAGACCCCATTCAAAGCCATTGAAGCGGTGCTGCTGATTGCCCTCGGTGAAGCCCGTGAAGAGCACGCGTCGCACATCAGCACGCCCGTCGCCATCGGTGTCTTCGGCGTAGAACAGT
>JAPLUH010000547.1 GCA_026397675.1 Verrucomicrobiota bacterium | reverse complement strand
TTGAGTCATTCTTGAAGGCGCTTGAGACGCTGGGGCTCGCCAATGCGCTGGATCCGGGTCCGTCGGCGACGGCCGGTTCTCGAGGGGCCTTTGAGGTGCTCGCGCGGCGGCGTTGGCCGGTGATTCTTTACCCGCCCGACGGCGGTCGCATGCAGTTGGAGGGGAGCACGAGTGTGCTCTCGGCCGACGACGAGGCCGCGGTTCGCATCCTCGATGACGCGGGCGTCTTCAATGCCATCCAATTGGGTGAATGGGGCTACCATTACCACCGGCTTCGAACGGACCCGAACTGGATGCGCGACGTGCTGGGCAAGGACTTCGAGGCTCAGCGCAATCGATTCCTTCGGCCTCCGGAGACCCAAGGGTACGAGCCCATTCCGAAGACCCGCCGCGAGGCCTATGACCAGTTGCGTCAGTATTTTCTGTGGCATCGCCAGGCCAAGGGCGGACGCCTGATTAGCGTGACAGGCCATTCTCACTACGAGTCCTACGCGGCCGAGTGGGGGACGAGCGTGGTGGGTATTGAAGTGGGTGAGAACATTGGGTTCACCCAGTCCAAGTTCGCGTTCTCACGTGGGGCGGCTCGGCAATGGAATTTGCCTTGGTCGGTTCAGATGAGTCCGTGGTTCGGCAACGCCGTCACGACGCGGGGCCCGCTCGACACCAATGGGCCCACGGCCACCGGGTTGGATGCGGGGCATTCGTTGAGCCTTTGCCTTCGGATGTGGAAGCACGCCTGGTTTGCTGGTGCGGCGCTGGTCACTCCGGAGAACAGTTTCAACAGTTTCTTCGAAACCGGGAAAGACCCGTGGGCTCTGACCTCGCACGGTCGGGCCGCCACCAACGCGTTCGCCTTCATGCGGGCTCATGACCGGGGCAATCCGCACACGCCGCTGCTGGTGGTCTTGGATCACCTCGCCGGATACAACGGCTACATCGGTAAGACCTGGGGTTTCTTTCCGAGGACTGCCGCCGATCAGGAGGTGGCCGACCTTCTGGAGACCCAGTTGTTTGGCGGAATGGCGCGGCCGCCGGTGCCGGGCCAGTTGCCGAACCCCGAGGCGAATTATTTGCAGCCCACGCGCCACGGGGAGCTCTGCGATGTGGTGCTGTCGACGGCGACGGGCGCGTTCATGGGCCGCTATCCGGCCATCCTGCTGGCGGGCGAGGTAGAATTTAGCCCCGGATTTGTCCGCGAGCTGGAGACGGCTGTGGCCGCGGGCAGTCGCTTGTTGCTGCAGGAACGCCATGTGAAGTCCCTGGGTCCGGAGGCTTGGGCTCGGCTTCAAAAAGCCGGGCCGACGGAGGTGCTGGCCGAAGGAGTCCACCCGGCCACCCAACGCCCGTCGGCGATTTCTGAGGAACGCCTTCAGCGCATTGCGAATGAGACCCTACCCGTCGCGGTGGAGGGCGATCCGATCCAATTCCAAATCAACCGGAATCGCCGTGGCTGGGTCGTGGAGTTGGTTCACAACGACGGTGTGATTAAGGCGGGCCGGACCCCGGCGCGCGT
>JAPLUH010000339.1 GCA_026397675.1 Verrucomicrobiota bacterium | reverse complement strand
CCGCCGGTGACGCGCCCATTCGATCAAATTCCGGGCACCACCCAAGAACACTTCCCGGTAGGCATCCGCCCCACCGCGACTCGAAGAAACCGCGCAAACCACTGCATCAAAGCCGCCCGGAATGGTTTCCAAATCGTCCGGTCGGGTGAGATCCCCTCGTACCGCCTGGATGCCTGCGGCGGCCAAGGCCCCGTCGGGATCACCCTGGCGGCGCAGGCCTAGAACCTCGGCACCGGAAGACGACAACCGCCGTCCCAGCGCCAGGCCCACATACCCGCAACCAACAATCAAGATCCGCATGATCACCGGCACCATTGACTGACGATCTGCGGGGTCAAGCTCCGGCGGCGCTCTTTCTGCGAAAGCGCTATGTCGGCAGAGTCGGACCGCTCGGAGATCATTCCCTACCGAGGGGGCTCATCGGGCCGCAGAGCGTGTCCCTGAGCGGGTACGCCCCTATCGGGTGCTTCGCTCCTGGCCGTGTCGCCGCCTTGCGTAGTGGGCCAACCGGGACAACGATCCCACACAGCGCATGAGCAACGTGCTATCCCGATTCAATCCGTCCCTCGCCACCCTGCCGGTGTATGTGCCCGGTCGGCCCATCGAGGAAGTCGCCCGCGAACATGGTCTGGATCCCGCCAGCATCATTAAGCTGGCCTCCAACGAAAACCCCTTTGGCCCCTCGCCCAAAGCCCTGGTGGCCATGGAGACGGTGCTGCGGCAACTGCACCTTTACCCCGATGGTTCCGCCTCCGTGCTCAAGCGGGCTCTCGCCGAATCGCTGGGGGTCCGGACCGAGAACCTCATCTTGGGCAACGGCTCCAATGAACTTCTCGAGTTCGTAGGGCATGCCATGATGCGACCGGGGGTCGAGGTGGTGGTTCCGGAGTTCTGCTTCGCGGTGTATCCCATCGTGACGGCCTTGTTCGGAGCCACGTTGGTGACCGTGCCTGCGGTCGAGTTCGCTGCCGATATTCCGGCCATGATCCGGGCGATCACGCCCCGCACCGGTGTGCTCTTCCTGGCCAATCCCAACAACCCCACCGGCACTCGGACTTCCCGCGAGGATATTCTCCGGTTGCTGCGTGAAGTGCCCAAGGACGTGCTCATTGTCATGGATGAGGCGTATATCGAGTTCCTTGAGGATCCGGTCGACCTCGTCCCGCAAATTCTTTCGGGCCAACAGACCAATCTCCTGCTCTGCCGGACTTTCTCCAAGATCTTCGGCCTGGCTGGTCTTCGGCTGGGATACGGCATCGCTTCCCCGGCGTTGATCTCGGCCTTCGAAAAAGTCCGCCAACCCTTCAACATCAACTCCATTGCCCAGGCGGGTGCCCTGGCAGCCCTCCAGGATCACGATCATCAGGCGCGGACCCGCGACAACAACCGGGTGGGCGTCGAGTATTTCCAGTCAGCCTTCAAGGCCATGGGACTGCCTTACGTGCCGTCCCACGCTAATTTCGTGCTGGCCAAGACCGGCCGCGGCGCCGCGGTCTTTGCCGCTTTGCAGCAGCGGGGGATCATCACCCGGCCCATGGGCAGCTACGGGTTGCCGGACTGGTTGCGGATTTCTGTGGGGACACCGGCT